>NZ_AP024371.1:302055-604110 GCF_019668505.1 Borrelia miyamotoi | reverse complement strand
AAAAGTAAAAACAATAGAACGAAATCCAGACGCAGAAAAGCTTTTCATTTTAAAACTTGATGATGGGACTCCTGATGGAAAACAAATTGTAAGCAATCTTGCAGACTATTACAAAGAAGAAGAATTACTTGGAAAACACATAATAATAGTTGATAACCTAAAGCCTGCCAAATTTAGAGGAATAAGATCTGAGGGAATGTTAATTGCAACTGAAGATAAGGACAAAAATTTTAAGGTAATCATTGTAGAAGATTTTAAAGATAATCCCACTCCTGGAGAACGAATAATACTTGAAAGTGATATTAATAAAGAATTAAAGCATCCATCAAAGATCAACATAGATAAATTCTCTAAAACTCAAATTATGGCAGAAAATGGAGAACTTAAAATCAATGATATTAACCTCATATTAGAAAAATCTAAAGAAAAAGTACTATCTAGAGAAATCCTAAATGGGAAAATATATTAAGCTCTAATTAAGAAAAATCAATGGATATTAAAAAAATAGAAATAGAAAGCTTAAATGAAAATTACCTTCAAAGTAGGCTATGGACAATTGTAAAAAAAACTTCAAGCAAAAAAAGTCCATGGAAGGCTATAGCATTAAGTAGTAACCATTTCAATAAAATTCTTGTGATGCAAAGAAAGATCTTTGGAAACTTTTACCTAAGTTATATCGCTCATCCAGAATTTTCAAATCAAAAAATTGAAGAGCTTAATATTGAAAAGATTAATACTCAAATCAAAAAATTTAGTGAAAATATAAAACAATATTTGCATAAAAATACCATATTCGTACGATATGATTTAATGTTTTATACCTCAAGAAGTCTAAAAGAAAACTATAGCCCACTAAAAATTAAATTTAAAAATCTCAAAAAATCATTTGACGATATACAGCCCCCAAATACAACAATACTAAATTTAAACGATTCATTAGATAAAATCAAAGCTAAGATGAAAAAGAAAACAAGATACAATGTAAATCTCAGCAGTAAAAAAAATATAACAGTAATTATAGATGATGAATTTAAATATTTTGATGAATTTTACAAACTTCATCAAGAAACAGCTAAAAGAGATAAATTTGCTATTCACTCAAAAGATTACATAAGAGATCTAATAAAATCATTCAAAGAAGATGAGAACTCTAAAATCAAACTAATAATTGCACTATATAATGGCAAACTAATATCTGGAATAATTGTTGGAATATATAAAGATAAAGCTACATACCTCTACGGTGCCTCAAGCAGAGAAAATAAACACTTAATGCCAAATTACGCTGTGCAATTTAAAGCAATACAAATGCTTAAAAGTCTTTCAATACAAGAATACGATCTCCTAGGAATCCCTCCAACTGCTAACGAAAAGCATCCTTTATTTGGTCTGTTTCAATTCAAAACCGGATTTGGAGGCAAAATTATTCACAGAATTGGATGCTATGACTTTGTGTACCAAAAATTTTTATATAAAATATATAGCATTCTTGAGATATTAAGATACTTCCATTATAAAATCCTAAAAAAAAAGATTTTAAGTCATAATACTAACCAAATTTTTAAATTGATGTCCCCTATCAAATTCATTATTAAAAAGCTCAAAAGAAGCGCTAGCCGGGGAAAATAAAACTATATCATTTTGAATAGAAATTTTTTTTGCATAACAAACACATTCTTCTAAAGAAGAAAAAATAAAATACTTAATTTTATTGTCCTCTAAAAACTTAATGATCTTTAAAGTAGCACTTCCTCTTAACAAAATCCAAGTTTTAACCATGCTTAAAATCTCACCAAAAACTGAAAAATCAAGCTCCTTATCAGTTCCACCAACAATAAGATTAATAAAACTTCCATCAGCCTTTAAACTTCTAATAGACAAAACTGTAGAATCAGGAATTGTTGACGCCGTATCATTATAATATTTAACACCTTCACATTCTATTACAAATTCCAACCGATGCTCAATTCCATTAAAACCAGCAACAATCTTAGATACAACATCTAAATCCAAGCTCAAGTAACTTGCAACAAAAACAGCAATCATTTTAGAAATCAAAAGCACAATTCTTGATTCACTAAGAGTACTTATCACTTCCTTATTTAAATAAATCTTTCCATCTCTAAAATAAAAAATGTCATTTTCAAAGTTTAAAGGCATAGTTTCTGAAAATAAAACAACCTTGGATTGGGATTTAAATCTATAAAAATAATCATAATAGGCTTGATCTTGGAAGATCAAAATTCCTGAATCTTGGGCTATAAAAATTTTTGACTTATCTTTTATATAGCTATTAAAATCTGAATAATAATTTTGATGATCATGATAAATATTAGTTATAATGCTAATAATGGGACATAAATTTTTAAGATCATGCAATTGCCAGGAAGAAAGTTCTAAAACAATAGGCGATATTCCGTCAAGCTCATCTAAAAAACTTAAAGGAGATATCCCGATATTACCTCCAAGCTTAGAATTTGGATACTTAGAAACCAAAACCCTATGCAAAAGAGATGTAAGAGTCGACTTTCCCTTAGTTCCTGTAACAGCAATCACCGGATTTCGATTAAATATTAAAAATAAACTAATATCAGTTTCAATTCTTTTTGCAAGCTTTAAATACTTGTTATTAGCACTTACAGAAGGATTTTTAATAACAACATCTGCATTTTTAAAATCATCCTCATCATGATATCCTAAAACATATCGAATCCTATTTCTAAATTGTTCCAAAAATTTAATGCTTGAAACTAATTCTGACTCATTCTTTAAATCGGTAATTACCAAATTTCCGCCATGTTTCAACAAGAACCTAGCAACAGCCACACCTCCTCCATGAAGACCCAAACCCATAATCAAAAAATTTTTACCTTTTATATTATCTAAACACACAGCAACAGTATTATAACAAAATAACTACTCTGTTTTAACAGACTTTAATCTACTTAAGTAGTATAACATAAGGCATAAAAACACTAAGCTGAATAACATTATGAAAGACTTAATAAAAAGTAAAGTAAAAAATATAAATTAATATTAAATTAATCAATATAAAGTTTGAATCCATATTGCTCATACAATATCCTAATTAGCATTAAATAATACTTCTATAAATTAAGTCAGTTCTTCATAATGAATTTCCCTTATCCAGTCATCTTTAAAAAACTCTATTAAAATAAGTATACTTTTAAGGATTTCTTCAAAATTTACAATAAAAACTACTAATGGCAATCTAAAATTTGTAAAAAAAACTAAGAAATAGGCAACTGGTAATGTATAAAAAACAATTACTCCTACTTCAATATAAAAACAAATATTAGGAATTCCGCTAGCCCTAAAAATACCAACAAGTACCTGAGATGTAAAACACTTAAAAACAACAACACTTGCAAAAATAGAGATAAAGGTGCCAACAAGTTCAGGAAAATCTAAATTACTAAAAATAATAGGCGCAAATTTAGATGTCACAAAAAGAATAAAGGCTACCAAAAATCCTAAAATAATTCCAATAACAGATAAAAATATTCCCAATGATCTAACATGCTTCTTATCCTTTACCATAAGGTGTCCAATAATAACACCAGTCGCAAGTCCCATTCCATGCATCACAACAAAGCATAAATCAAAAAAATTAGATGCTACAGCAAAAGATGCATATTCACTACCTCCAAGTCGTGCATAAAAAGCATGCAAAACAGTTATACTTAAAACCCAACAAATCTCATGTAACAAAACAGGCATCAGTACGCTTAAATAAACTATTCTAACACTTTTTGAAACAATAAAATCACTTATTCTTAAATGGTAATAAAACTTTACATTTAAAAGGTTATAAAAAAAATAAAAGATAAACTCAATAATTCTAGCAATTAAAGTAGCATATGCTGCTCCACTTATTCCCATACTCAATTCAAAAATAAAGATGTAATTGAAAATAATATTAATTAATACAACAAATATAGTAATAATCAAAGGTATTTTTACATATTTGATACTCTTAAAACCCATTGCAGACAAAAAAGAATAAGTCATAAAAAGGTAAGAAAAAGAAATAATTTTTAAATAAGTCATACCAAAATTTAAAGACTCATTTTCTTCTATGAAGATATTAACAATCTCCTTTGAGAAAACAAAAGACACACAAAAGAAAATAATTCCAATCGTTGCTCCAATCACTAAAGCATAAGCAAATGCTTGCTTAATATGTGCAAATTTTTTCTTAGAAAATGCTTGAGAAGCATAAGCACTAAACGTAGTCCCAAGTCCAAATATAAAAATAAAAAAAATAAAAGTTACCCTATTTGCAAGAGAAACCCCTGTTACTTGAGCAGAACCTAAATAAGCAATCATGTAATTATCAAAAAACGTTACCAGTTGAAACAAAAAAGATTCACAAGCTATAGGAATGGCTAAAACCAGTAACTCTCTTAATATCGAATTATAACTAAACTTTCTTAGCATATACTATTTAGTTTATCACTTTTGCAAATAAAACTTAAAATTAATATTTATAAAAACTTAAAACTACTCCTATAATAAAAATAAATTATAATATAATTAAGTTTGAATGGGATTACTCAATATTTTTTCACTAACACTATTAATTAACAATTTAACTTTTCAATCAAAAAATACAATATCAAAACAAGATCTAGCAATCTTACTTAAAACAACAAAAGATTTATACGAACCTTATCAAAAACAAATAAAAAACAATCCCATCCAATTCATAAAAGAGATTAAACCATTACTTGAAGCAGAAAAAAATGATCTCTTAATAATTGTAAATAAAAAAATCCCAATTCCTAAAGAATACAATCCAACTGACTTGGTCCATTTAAAAAACTTTAAAGAATTAAAAAACATTGGAAAAGAAAGCTTAACGATAAGAAAAATATTAATAGATGACTTAATAAATCTTGTAGAGGCAGGCAAAGAAAATGGTTTCCAAATCAAAATAATGTCAGCATATAGAACAAAAGAATATCAAAAATTTTTATTTGAATATAATGTAAAAACTTACGGAAAAAAGATAGCAAAAATCCAATCAGCAATTCCTAACCACTCACAACACCAACTAGGAACAACTATAGATTTCATCAAAATAGATGATAATTTACTAAATACAAAAGCAGGCAAATGGCTTTATGAAAATTCATTAAAGTACGGATTCTCATTATCGTATCCAAAGAATCATGAAAGAGAAACTGGCTATAAATCAGAACCTTGGCATTACATGTACATTGGCAAACAAGCATGTACGATTCAAAAAAAATATTTCAACAATTTACAGTATAAACTTCTTGAATTTTGGAATAAACATAAAAAAGAACTTTCAAAGTTAATTCAAAAATATAGTAATTAATACTAATTATCTTTACCAACAGATCTTAAATATGAAAGCAAAAGATTATCAAGTAATTCAATATCTGATTTATTATAAAAAGACTTATTTAAAAAAAACATATTAAGTTCCTCTCTAATCAAACTTATGACTTCCCTATTCTCAATAAAATCAGCTATTTTAAGCTTTAAATAACCACTTTGTTCAAGCCCAAATAAATTGCCAGGACCTCTTAATTTAAGGTCTTCCTCTGCTATTTTAAATCCATCTATATTTTCTTTTATAGTCTTGAGTCTAAATTTCCCCGCTTCTGTTAAAGGTTCCTTATAAAGCAAAAATAAAAAAGATTTTAAACTACCTCTACCAACACGACCCCTAATTTGATGTAAAGCAGAAAGTCCAAAACGCTCAGCATGCTCAACTACCATGCAAGTTGCATTTGGACAATCAATACCAACTTCAATAACACTTGTTGCAACTAAAATATCTATTTTCCTCAAATAAAAATCCTGCATAATTTCTTCTTTGATATTAGATTCAAGCTTAGAATGAATCATAGCAACCGAATACTCAACAAAAATATTCTTAAGCGTTAAACACATACTAGTAGCATCTTTTAAATCAAATTTCTGTGAAGATGATATTAGAGGATAAACAAAATAAACTTGATGCCCTTTTGCAAGTTCATTTTTTAAAAACTCATACACTTTTTCTTCATTTCCATGCTTCGCTAAATAAGTAGTAACTGGTATTCGACCTGCAGGACCTTTCTTAATTAAAGATACCTGAAGATCACCAAAAAGAGTCAAAGCTAAGCTTCTGGGAATAGGAGTCGCTGACATTAAAAGAACATCAACTCCTTCTCCCTTATTTTTAAGCTCCTCTCTTTGTTCAACACCAAATTTATGCTGTTCATCAATAATGATATAAGCTAATTTTTTAAATTTTGTTCCTTGAGCAAAAATAGCATGAGTCCCAACTACTAAACTATAAATCCCACTCTGAAGTTTTTTCAAAACATCTTCCCTATCTCTCTTCTTTAAACTACCAGTTAAAAGAGCTATAGAAACATTAAAATCTTTTAATATTCTTGACAAATTGCTATAATGTTGCTGAGCCAAAAGATCAGTAGGCACCATTAATGCCACTTGATATCCAGCCTCAACTAAAGGAATGCTAGACAAAAAAGCAACAAGAGTTTTTCCACTTCCAACATCACCTTGCAACAATCTATTCATTGGCTTACTGCTTTTAAGATCGTCAATTATTTCATCAATTGCAACTTCTTGATCTCTTGTAAGCTTAAATGGAAGTTTTAAAATAATCTGCTCAAGCAAATTTCTTGATAGAGATCTCTCCCCCCTTAAAAAAACTTTAGAGTTTTTCCCCCTTGAAAAAAACTGAAGCAAAAAAATCTCCCTATAAATTAAAGTTTTTCTTGATCTATCAAGCATTTCAAAAGAACTTGGAAAATGAATTTCATTTAAAGCCTCATAAAACGGCAATAATGAATATTTATTGATCAAGAATTCAGGAATATCTGATTGCCCAAACTTGACAAAATAAACAAGAGCTTCTTTGATATAAGATGATATCTTTTTAGAAGTCAGTCCCTCACTAAGAGAATAAACCGGAACAATTTTTTTAAATCTTTCAGGATTATAACTAAAAACTTCACTATCAAAATTAGAACAACTCCACATCTGAGTATAATCGTTATAATTGAATTTAGAATAAATATAGAATTTTTGACCTATCTTAAAAATCCCTTCTAAAAATCCTCTATTAAAAAGAAGAATCTCGAATATCTCACCATTTTCACTCCGAGCTATCATTTTTAAATTCTTCCTAAAATTATGTCCAAAATTCTTATGTTCTAAAACAGTAAAAATTGTCATAAGTTCACAATTTTTAACTTTCAAGGGGTCTGGAAAAGTTTTTACATTTTGGCGATCCTCATATTTTTTGGGGAAATATTCTATGAGTTCTTTAATATTTGTAATTTGAAGATTACTTAACCTATCAATTCCCTTCTTACCAAGACCACTTATACCCTGTAAATCATATTGAAACTCATGTAAAAACATGCAAAATTCCTAAAAGGGCAAGTAAAAACTTAGCATACGAATAGCCTGTATAGTTTGCTCAAAAATAATTATGAATGCCATTAATAATGCTCCTGCTACAATTAAATTAAGAGCATAAGACATATGTTTATCTGTAACCATATTTTTTATCTTAAAAGACAAAGGAATTAAAAATGAATCAACGCTTCTAATAAAATCATTACCATCAAATAGATGTAAAAACAAAAATATTAATCTTAAAATAAAGAAAAAAATAACAGTAACAAAAATACTTCTAAATATTCCCCAGACCTCAACAATAAACAATATAACAAATGTAGAAAGCTTATAATCACCATAAGATAACATTTCCTCAACTATTGTAATAGTAATTAAAGCCGCAATTGGTGAAAAATCATACATACCAAGTCTGAGAAATCTAATCTTTCTAAAAAGAGATAAAAATGGCTCTGTTGAATTATATATGAATCTAAAAAACATACTAGTACTAATTCCTGAGGATACAAGCCAGCTAAGAAAAATTCTAATTAAAATTAAAATTCTATAAATATTCAAAAACATCATTAAAGTCTCTATTATCACAATTAACCCTCCTAATCAAACCAAATATCCTCTACTATTTCACTACATCTCAATGAATTAATTTTAAATTCATCAGGTTTAAAATTTAAAGTTAAATTCATTTTAAGCTTCAAACTTTTATCATCATTTTTTAAACAAAGATAAACATTCGAAAATCCAGTATTATCTTCAAGATTCAAAATTTTATCCTTTAAAGAATAAAGAAGATATGAATCATTTAATCTTTCATTAGAAAGTTTAATATAAAGATTATTAATCTTATTAAAAGAAATATCTTTAATATTTAAAACTTTTTCAACAATTATTGAAAATCTATCCCTATTAAATGTCATCTTACCTACAACACCAATCACATCACCCTCAATAAACAAATGTTTATATTTCTCATAACTTTCAGTAAAAACTACAATATCGATCACACCTTTAAAATCTTCAATAACACCAAATGCCATCTTAGTATTATTTCTTTTAGTATGAATAACCTTTATTGAATTAAGAATACCAGCAAATTTAACAGTACTATTCTTCTTAATAGCAAGATCTTCTAAAACATTAAAATCTGTAAAGCGCTCTATTTCTGCTTTATAAGGGTCAAGAGGATGTCCAGAGACATAGAATCCCAAAAGCTCTTTTTCAAATCCCAAAAGTTCAGGATAAGAATATTCTTCAAATATATCATAACTAAAACTTTTATGAGTAATATCTTGTGTTCCAAAAGTAGCAAACAAACTACATTGACCAAACCTTTTATCATTTTTATCTTTCGTTACAACATCTATTAATCTGTCAAAATTTTCAAAAAGTGTTCTTCTATTTTGCCCAAGACTGTCAAAAAGTCCAGACTTTATTGCAGCTTCAAGAAATTTTCTATTTATAACTTTATCATCTACTCTTCTAATAAAATCTTCAAAAGATTTATATTCTCCATTCTCTTGCCTCTCAGTAATTATAAGATCAACCATTGAACCACCAATATTCTTAATCCCATTAAGACCATAAGAAATATTAAAATCCACCACACGAAACTCTTTAAAAGACTGATTTATATCGGGTTTTAAAACATTTATACCCATTAACTTTGCTTCTTCAATATAATAAGATAGTTTTTCAGTGTTATTAATCTCATTTGTTAAATTGGCTGCCATAAAATTTTCAGGATAATTAGCCTTAAGATATGCTGTTTGATAAGCTATTAAAGAGTATGCAGCTGCGTGAGATTTATTAAATCCATAATTAGCAAAAGGCTTTAAAAGCTCAAATATATCACTTGCAAGGCTTTCATCATAACCTTTACTAATAGCACCTTTTATAAAGTCAACCTTCATCTTATTCATTTCATCTTCTTTCTTCTTTCCCATTGCACGCCTTAAGATATCTGCTTTTCCAAGAGAAAACCCGCCAATAATCTTTGCAACTTCCATCACTTGCTCTTGATAAACAATAACTCCATAAGTTGGTTTTAAAACTTCCCTCAAGTCTGGATGAGGATATCTAATTCGCCTAGTCCCTGTCTTAGCCGAAATAAATTGAGGTATAAATTGCATAGGACCTGGACGATAAAGTGCATTTAAAGCAATTAAATCCTCAATACTATCAGGTTTAGCTTCCCTTAAAACTTGCTGCATACCTTCAGATTCAAACTGAAAAACAGAAGCACTACGTCCCTCAGAAAGCATCTTGAAAGTCTTAGGATCACTATCAGAAATATTAGCAATACTAAAATCAGGCTTAGTAAGCCTAATAAGATTTTCTGCATTCTTTATTAAAGTTAATGTCTTAAGTCCAAGAAAATCCATCTTTACAAGACCACAATCCTCTAATAAATCCATGGTATACTGAGTAGAAACCGTGTTTTGCTTATAATCTTTATAAAGTGGAACACAATCTGTTAAAGTTGTCCTAGCAATTACAATGCCTGCTGCATGAGTTGAAACATGTCTATTCATGCCTTCAAGAACAAGTGCCGCATTCATCAATTCGTCATAAATAGGCCCCTTATTTAAATATGCACTTAAAGACCCATCTGCAAAAACTTCTTTTAAGGAAACCTTTGGCCCATCAGGAATAAGCTTAGTAAGCTCATTGGATTCAGAAAAAGGAATATCTAAAACTCTTCCCACATCCTTAAATACAGCTTTAGGCTTTAAAGTTCCAAAAGTAATTATCTGTGCAACCCTATCCTCACCATACTTGCTTGTAACATACTTTATAACCTCATCTCTACCTTCAAAGCAAAAATCAATATCAAAGTCAGGCATAGATACACGCTCAGGATTTAAAAATCTCTCAAAAAGCAAATTATATTTTAGAGGATCAATATCTGTAATTCTAAGAGCATATGCAACAATAGAACCAGCTCCAGATCCACGCCCAGGACCAACAGGAATACCATTATCATGTGCAAATTTAATAAAATCCCAAACAATTAAAAAATACGCTTCAAATCCCATCTTGATAATCGTTGAGAGTTCATAAAAAGCACGATCTTTAATGCTATCATTTATATTTCCATATCTAAATTTTAAACCTTCAAGTGTCAAATGTTCCAAATACTGACTAAGGGTAACAAATTCATTAGGCACCTGATATTCAGGAAAAATAGGACCTGGAAATTGGATCTCAAATTCATTACATTTTTCAGCAATTTTCAAAGTATTTGCTAAAGCTTCTGGTAAATCCCTAAATAGTTCATACATCTCTTCTTGAGATTTAATATAAAATTCATCAGTCTCCATTTTAAGTCTATTAGGATCGCTTATCTTAGCACCTGTTCCAATACATACCATAATATCTTGAGCCTTTGCATCTTCTTTATTTACATAATGAGAATCATTCGACACAGTTAGTGGAACATGAAGTTCTCTAGAATAGGCTATTAATTTTTCATTAACTATATCCTGTTGTTTAATACCATGACGTTGAAGCTCAAGATAAAAATCATCACCAAAAACACTTTTAAACCAAAGAATTTCACTCTTTGCATCATCAAATCTACCTGCAATAATTAATTGAGGAATAATCCCACCAATACATGCAGATGTGCAAATAAGACCCTGAGAATATTTTTCAATATCACTCTTATCTATCCTTGGACGATAATAAAATCCCTCAAGATAGGAAATACTTGTCAGCTTCAATAAATTCTTATAACCTAATTCATTCTTTGCAAGAAGAATTAAATGATAATAAGGTCTTCCAAGCTCATCATTTTTCTTTATATGCTTTGCCGTGCTTGACATATAAGCTTCAATACCAATTATGGGATTTATTCCTTCTCTTTTTGCTTCCCTATAAAACCTAATAGCACCAAAAAGATTGCCATGATCTGTCAATGCAATATGGGACATATTACATTTTTTTGCCTTTGCCACAATATCTGTAATCTTGGCAGCTCCATCTAGGAGAGAATAATCTGAGTGCACATGCAAATGAACAAATTCAACTTTTAAATCCATATCCATACTTATTTTATCAAAATAAAATCTGATTTTTAATAGGGCATACCTTAAACTAAAACAAAATATTAAATAACAAGCATGATTATTGCAAATCACCTATAAAACAATCCAAACCCATACTTCATGGAATCAATTTAAATTGCTACTAAAATATTTAACTTAATATTTCTAGAAACTAAATCCAAAATACTCAATTATAAAAATCATTAATCAATATACCTAACAAATAGTCAAACTTCAGATAATTATTAATATAAAATAATAACAAACTTAATAATTAAAGACATGCTTTTATTAACCCTACAAAAAGTTTAGCTGGACTCTCCAATCTTGTAATCAGCTCAGGATGAAATTGACAAGCTACAAAAAACTTATTATTCGGTATTTCTATCATTTTTACTATCCGGGAATCTTGAGAAAATCCAGATACAACAAGTCCATGATTATTAAATACATCAAGATAGTCATTGTTAACCTCATACCTATGTCTAAATCTTTCAAAGATCATTTCACTTCCATAAAGTTTAAAAGCAATCGTACCTTTCTTTAAAAAAACAGGATGTCCTCCAAGTCGCATTGTAGCACCCTTATCTTTCAGTTCCTTTTGACCAGGCAATAAATGAACAACAGGACTAATAGATCTGCATGTAGCACCATCATCAGAAAAATTTTCTTCAGTATCAGCATCAAGTATTCCACAAACATTACGAGCGAATTCAATTACTGCAAGTTGCATACCAAGACAAATACCAAGAAAAGGAATATTATTTTCACGAGCATATTTAATTGCACGAATTTTACCTTCATATCCTCTACCACCAAAACCACCAGGCACTACTATACCATCTATATTCTTCAACATCTCCTCATTAAAATTGGTACTATCAATTACAGTTGTCTTAACCAACATATCTAAATTAGCAGACACATGCGTTAAAGACTCAAATATTGATGCATAAGAATCACCAAGCTCAGTATATTTACCACAAATAGCAATATTGACTACCTTCTTAGGAAATACAAGATTTTTCTTTATTATATTAACTAATCGATCAAGACTATCCACTTTGGGCTTAACATTTATTTTTAATCTTGATCCCAAAATTTCATGTAATCCTTGTTTATAAAAAGATAGAGGGATTTCATAAATAGTAGAAACATCAACATTATCAATAATAGATGAAGCATCAACATTACAAAACATTGCTATTTTTTGTCTTATCTGGTTTGTTAAAAGTTGAGAATTTCTAGCAATAATTAAATCTGGAAAAATTCCAGCTTTATTTAAAGTCTTTACACTCTGTTGCGTAGGTTTAGACTTTTGTTCATTTATCCCAACAGGATTTGGAATATAAGTCAAGTGAACAAAAGCAATATTATCACTCCCAATGTCATATCTTATCTGTCTCATTGTCTCAATAAACAAAATGTTTTCCATATCCCCTACAGTACCACCAATCTCAATTACTAAAAGTTCACTGCCCTCATCTTCAGCAATCCTAAAAATCGTTTCTTTGATCTCATTAGTAACATGAGGAATAAGCTGTACAGTCCGTCCTAAATATTTCCCTTGTCTCTCATTTTCAAGAATATTTTTATATATTTTGCCCATCGTAATGTTCCAATTAGATTTAGAATTCAGATTCAAAAATCGCTCATAATGACCAAAATCCATGTCAACTTCCCCACCATCATTGAGAACAAAAACCTCTCCATGCTCCACAGGATTAATAGTACCAGGATCAGTATTCAAATAACCATCACACTTAATTGGTGTTATCTTCAAATTATCCTTAAATAACCTTGCGATACTTGCTGATGTAACTCCTTTACCTATCCCAGAAATCACTCCACCTGTTACTACCAAAATCTTTAGATTATCTATCATTAACACCCTCCAAAATAAATTCAAACAACCAATGCCAATGTCTAAAATACCTTAAATCAAAATCTTTAGCACCATAACAATTACAAAAAAACTTACAATTTTATCCATAAACATAATTTATATAAAAAAATTACCTTTAAAATATCATTTTAATAAAAAATGCTAACTATGAAAATCAATAATCACTTTATTCATAAATAAGCAGTAGTCACCATAACTCTAATAATGATAAATATACAACAACTAAAAATCCCAATAATAAAAAGAATAGTATTGCAAAAAAAATATTAATTCCAATAAAATACTCAAACAAGCCTGAATATTTAAGTTACCTAAACTTTTAAGAACAAAATATGCACAACTATCTATAAAACCTGCAAAAAGAATGAAAATAAATTAAATCAATAATACCCTTTATTGAAATCACTAAAATTAGTTTTTAATCTCAAATAAATATTTATCAACAAAAAACTTAAATAAACCAAACAAATATCTATCTAAGGTTGAAACAGATAGAAATAAACAAAATACATCTCTTCATGCAAATCATGAATTAATTTATAATGATCAAACATTCTGCATACATAAATAAGATAAAACAAATCTCCAAAATACAATAAGAAATCACCTTGTAGAAATAGAAAAGCAGTGAATCAGTACCCCCCCCCTAAAAAATTCCTAAAAAAATGTGGAAAAAAGTAAGAGCTAAAAAATTGAAATAACAAAATAAAAATATAATTTTTTATCGTAAACAAAATCACAAATAAACAGATTAAAAAATCTTTTTAAACTAAACATCTGCTAAATCCTTTACCTTAGTGCTAATAATATATAAAAAGCAAAAATCAAGTTTAAAATCATTATCACAAGCTCCAATCTCAAAATAAATCTACTTAAATCCACTTTTTTCTTGTTCATAATCAACCTCTTTCCAACCTAATTTATATACAATCCTTAACTTCACAGTTATTCTTAATATAAGAAACTGAATTTGAGAAAAGAGTATTATTATTCCCAATAATATTCAAATGATCTACAAAATCTCTAACACTAACTATTTTGTCTTCCATCTCACTTGAAATGCCCCCTAAAAACACTCCTTGAAGCAATACCACAACCATTTGTTAATTCATCAAAGATCAATATATGAACATCTGTAGCAATAGAAAAAGTAATAACACTCTTTTCCTTCTGACCGTATGAAAAAGACATAAATTTGAGATTAACATCTACCTCAAATTTCAATAAGTATATTCCATAAATCTTTTTCTCTAAAACTTGGACAAAATCTATACAAAGACTCATAACAATCATTTAAAGAAATATTGGGCAGCTTAAATTCTTAAAACACAAAAAATAAATTCATCAAATTCAAAGGCTATATTTAGAAAAACTTTTGAAGAATCAAATAAAACTCACCTCCCCCCCCCCTTTTAACGAATTTAAAATCTCACCACTAATAAAAGTTAAGCAAAGTAGTTTTTTCCATTCCACTCTTTTTACAATAATCAAGCAAGTCTGTGACTGTGAAAAAGTTAAGTTTAATCCCGAATAAACCTTACTCTTACCATACTAAAATGAAACATCTATAAAGTCTATTTTTAATTAAAACTCTCTTCATACTTATTGTAAAAAGAGTCTATAATAAATACAAGGACAAAAAACTGATTCTTTAAAAAAACTCTATAAATAAAAAATTAACATAAATCTCACACGCACTCATACACCAAACCCTTAAAAAGTAATTATTGACAAAATTTGAAACTCTCTAAACAAAATATAAGTAAACTCCAAATAATATAGTTAAGAAACTTACATAAGTTTAAATATACTATATAATACAAATCAAAGAATAGATAAAGCAACCCAAAATAAGGAGTTTAAATGATTAAAATAATTAGCCTTGGGGGTGGAATAATCAATCCTGATAAAATCAACATAGAATATATTAAAAATCTTAGAAATCTTATTTTCAAATGGGTAAAAGAAAGTAATAGAAGAAAAATCATCTTAATAACAGGAGGTGGAAAAATAGCAAGAGAATATCAAGATGCTTATAAACAAATCAATCCTAAGTTTAAAAATCATGAACTTGATAAGATTGGGATAATGGCAACCAAATTAAATGCCACACTTATTAAGAAAGCAATGCAACCATTATGCATTGACAATATTGTTAGCGATCCCACTCAAGATTTCCATTTTAAAGGACAAATATTAGTTGTATCAGGATGGAAAGCAGGATTCTCAACAGATTATATTACTGTAAAGCTTGCCGAAAAATTTAAGTCAGATGAAATAATTAATTTAACAAATGTAAGCCAAATTTATGATAAAGATCCAAACAAATTTGATGATGCAAAAGGATTAAAAAACATTACTTGGAAGGAATTACAAGACATTGTTGGAAAAAACTGGGAACCTGGTGCAAATCTGCCATTCGACCCAATAGCAACTAAACTAGCATCAAAGCTTAGTCTTAAGGCTTATGTACTAAATGGAATTGACCTTCAAAACTTAAAAAAAGTTTTTGATAAAAATGATGATTTTTTAGGCACTATTGTAGTAAAATAAGACTATTACCGGTATGGCGGAATTGGTAGACGCGTCAGACTCAAAATCTGATGAGGGCAACTTCGTGTCGGTTCGACTCCGACTACCGGTATTTACATTTACTTAAATAAGAAATTAAGCTTATACCAAGCCATGCTATAGAAAAAAATACAAATATAACTTGCTACAAATATTAATAAACTTGACAAAACAAATAAAAAATTATTAATACCTATAAAAATTTAAATATTCAAGCTCTCAATAGCATATTTATAAATCAAAATAAGATTCATAAGATCATTTTCCTTAATATATTCATTAATTTTATGAGCTGTATTATCTGCTCCTTTAAATAATGGACCAAAAGCAACACAATTCTTTAAAGCCCTTGCATAAGTTGCACCACCAATAGAAATAGGTATAGCACCTATCTCGCCGGTAAATTTCTTATAAACCTCAATCAAAGACTCAACAAAACTTAAACCAGAATCAACATAAAGAGAATCAAGACAAGATACTTCATGATAATCTAAAGAATATGAATTTAAAGCTTTCTTTATTAAATCCACTAATCCTTCTCTCTTATAACTTACAGGATATCTCATATCAAAAGATAAAATCTGATTAGATGTCTTAGACAAACTAATTTTTGTCAAGCAAAGAGTAAGCTTGCCAGATTTTGAGTCTTCTAAGACTTCACCAAACAGTTTTTCACCATTAATAGTAAAACCTATTTTGTCTTTAAAAAAGTTAATAAAATTGGCTTTTACATCTAAATAATTAATAATAGTTAGGGCATAAGGAGCAACATTAACACCAATCTCAGGTAATGAAGCATGGGCAGAAATTCCTTGAATTATAACATTGTTCTCAAAAAACTTATATTTAACCTTACCCTCAAAACTATCAAGTAAAATTCTAAAATCACATTTATTAAAATCACCAAGCTCAAAAGAACACTCATCAGGAATCACATTATATCCAAATCCAAGACCAAAATTCATAAAAAATTTCTCATCACTAATAACATCAAACTGTAATAACCCCTTCTCAGCATTAACAACAGGAAAATTACCATCAGGCGTAAAAGAAAAGTCAGGAATCTCTTCCCTAATCTTATACTGCTCAATACAACGCCATGCGGTTTCTTCATCTGTTCCAAAAATCACCCTAAATCTTTTCTTCAAAAAAGTACCCTCTGATACTAACAATTTAAAAGCATAAAGAACAGCCATCAAAGGTCCCTTATCATCAAAACATCCCTAGCATAATACCTTGCCATCTTTAAAACTAAGCTTAAAAGGATCTGCATGCCAATTAAAAACATTTCCAGCATCAACAATATCATCAATGTGAGTTAAAACACCTATAAGTTCGTCGCCTTTCCCTATATCAGCAAAACCATAATATCCATCCCTGACCTTAAAAACTTCAAAACCAATATCTTGAGCTATTTCTAAAACTTTATCCAAACACAAATCAATCTGTTCCCCAAAAGGCTTATTTTTTGAATAAGAAGCAGCAACACTATTAAATTTGACTAATTCTCCTAAATGAAAATAAAATTGTTCCTTTAATTTAAAACTCATAATACTAAACCTTAACCATAGTTTGGAAACAAAGACTAAAATATTTTTGATATTGTTTGCATAAGAGTGTCAGGATTGAAAGGTTTAACAAGCCAACCAGTTGCACCAGCTTTACGTCCCTCATCAACCTTTGACTGCTCAGACTCAGTAGTCAAAACAAGTATTGGAACAAAACTTCCAAATTCTCTTATCTGCTTAATAAGCCCTATTCCATCTAAATTAGGCATATTAATATCCGTAATAACAAGATCAAAATCTTTATCACTCTGTCCAACAGCTTCCTTAAATTTTGACACACCCTCTAACCCATCCTGGGCCTCAGAAACTCTAAAACCATTCTGCTCTAAAATGTAAGCAACACTTTGTCTAATAGCTCTATTGTCATCTATAACTAAAATTTTTTTCTGCATTCAATCCTCCTAAAACCATATAAAAGTATACAAAAGTCAAAATAAAATTACACTACCCTCATCAAATGAGAGCACATCTCTTTCATCTTCAATAAGAGACAATAAATATTTTTTATGAACAAATAAAGTAAATCTATTAGCAATTCTGCGAATAAACTCCTTGTCCTCAATTTCAACACAATCAAAACCATTTTTCAACAATTCTGAATCAAGAATACCATTAATATCATCGTCCATTTTAACTAAAGTCTTTTCAAGATTCAAAAGATCCATTTTTAAATTCTCAATATTCTGAATATCTAATTTTATTTCTTCGAATATTTCCAAGAACTGAACTGGAAATATCTCATAAGATAATACTTGATCAACAGCAATCTTTTTTATCTCAAAAATATCATTCTTTAACTCAATAAATAATTTTTTAAACCTGTTAAAATAATTTTTTTCAAGATAAAATCTATTATCACAATCCTTTACAACTTTTTCAAAGAAAAATATTATTTGAGTTAAGAATTCTCGTCCTTTAGTAATATTGAGCTCAATATTACTAATAACTTTTGACATCTCAGAAATATTACTCTCCATATCCTCAAGTTCAACTCTTTTTACAACCTCTATTTTGGAAGCTATATTAATGTTTTGGAACCTAGAAGAAATAGCTGAAATATTTGAAAACATAAATTCCAAAGACTTAACAATCTTAATCTGCTCATAATAAAGATTTAAAAAATCAGCATTATTTTTCTCAACGTCATCAATTCTTTTAAGTAAACTTGATAAAATAATCGAAAAAGATTCTACTGATCTTGAAATATCAACATATAAAGAATTATCTGATTTTAAATCATTAATAACACTAATAGAAGAAATGGATGCATCAAGAAATCCTTCAAAAGCCATAAAATTTTCATCCAATTTAGCAATAACATCCTTAATTATCATCTTGGATGAATCTGTAAAAACAGACAAAACTTTTAACTTTTGAATTTCATTTATATCTCTAAACCTTAAAATATCAACGCTTGAATACATAATATTTAAATGATGCAAAGACTGAGTAAGTCTGTCTTGAAACTGTAAATAAGATACGGCATTTACAAACTTAGATCTCAAATCATTAAGTATGCCTAGTATATTATCATAAAAGGCAATAACTTCTCCTATCTCTCCTGAAAATTCATCTATATTTTTAACCAAACTATCCTTAAACTCTTCAAGAATTTTATTCTCAGCAGTATTATTTTCAAGTATCTGCTCTTTAGCACGATCAAGTCCAACTTTAATATCTCTACCCCTACTAGTCAGCTGATCTGCTTGCTTAATCATAGATTGGGTCAAAGTTTTAATCTCATTTGTAATATAAGAAAAAGCCCCTCCCGCTCTCCCAGCTCTCATAGCAACAGTTAAAGTATTAATGGACATTATTTCCATATCAATAGAACTTTTTTTCATCTTTTCAATGACATCTTCAAGAATCTCTATATCCTTGACTTTATCCCTTATTATGCTGAACTGAGTTTCAAGCAATTTAGCTGACGAATTAAAATAAGATACAAAATCATCCAATACCCTTAGTACTTTAGAGATAAAATTATTTAAAGAGTAATCATTATCAATATCAAGATTAGAAATAAAACCAATATTAAAAGATAAATCTTTAACATCTTTAGAAAGCTTCTCTATTAATTTAGGAATTGATTTACTTAAACTGGCATAAATTTGTTTTGAACGATTATCAAAAATTTCAAGCTCAGAAAATAATTTATTAATATGCGGATTAATATCTAAAAGTTTATTATTATCTTCCATTAAGATCTCCTCAAAATATATTCAGATATCTTATTCAAAGGAAGAACTTTATCTACAGCCCCTATTTTTATTGCCTCCATAGGCATACCAAACACCACAGATGTTTCCTGATCTTGAGCAATGTTATATGCACCACTTTTCTTCATCTCAAGCATACAAAAAGCACCATCATCTCCCATCCCCGTAAGCATAACTCCAATAGCATTCTCTCCAGCATACATAGCAGCAGAACGGAATAACACATTAACAGAAGGCTTATGTCTACTAACCAAAGGACCATCTAATAAATTAACAAAATAATTACCATTAACATACTTCACAATTAAATGATAATGACCATTTGCAATTATTACAAGACCGGGTCTTAAAATATCTCCATCTTCAGCCTCTTTCACATCAACTTCAAGTTCATTATTCAAACTTTTTGCAAAAGATGTTGTAAATCCCCCTGGCATATGTTGAACAATAACAATTGGAGGAGAGTCTCTCTTAAAAATCTTTAAAAAAACTCTTAAAGCCTCAGTACCACCCGTTGAAGAACCAACAAAAATAACTTTTCCGGTTTTATTTTTATTAATAACACCTTGATATCTCAAAACAACATCTGGATCATTCTTAGGAGCAACATTAATAACATCTGAAACTTTATAGCTTTTTGTTATACCAGAACTATCCATATCGGATTTCTTTCCCTCAGACGTATCAAAAAAATTAGGAGCTTTAATTATTTTAGCTGCAGACGAAGCAATAAATTTATTATTAGCTAGTTTTAGGACCTCAGATTTTATTAAAGCCAAGTAATCACTCCGAAATAAATTAATTGTAAGCTTAAAGTTAAGTTTATTTATTATTAATTTAATTCTATCTTGCTTAGACTCAAGAAATCCAAAATTTGGAGAAACTTCATTTTGCACTATAAAAACAACAGGAAGTAAAATATTATTAAGAACATTATTAAGAGCAGTTCCAAAATGCGACTTAGCTGTATTTTCATCAACAATAACCAAATTAGGAAATTTTTGTAAAAAAACATTAATAAGATTTAAAGAATTAGAACCCGGATTTAATATCTCAACACCCGCATCCTTAGAAAAAACTTTAACAAAAACTTGCCTTATAAGACCTTGAATATCAATTATCAATATTTTCACATTACTACTCTTTTATATAAACCTACCTTATAAAACCTCAAAATATATTATAAATATACTATCTTATAGCCCTAGTTATTGCATCAATATCAATCACTAGCGCTAGACTACCATCTCCAAGTATTGTAGCTCCAGAAACTCCTTCTGCTTTAGAATAGATTTTACCTAAAGTCTTTATAACAGTTTGATGTTGCCCTAATATCTCATCAACCACAAGCCCTATTTTACCACTATTTGTATTAACAACGACAACATGTTCACTATAACTCCTTTCCTCAGATATCCCAAAAAACTCTCGCAAACGTATAAAATTAATCATACCACCTCTGTAATTCATCACATTACCATTATTTTCAAGCCCATATACTTTAGAAACCAATTTATCTGCCTCAAAACAAGATTCAACACTAGAAATAGGAACTATAAAATGATCATCCTTGACTCTAATTAGCCAGCCTTCAATAATTGCCAAAGTCAAAGGAAAAATCAACTTTGTTCTAGTATATTTACCAAATTCACTCTCAAGAACAACATTTCCTCTAAGAGACTCTACCTGAGTTCTAACAACATCCATTCCAACACCACGTCCCGATATATTAGTCACAACATCAGCTGTTGAAAATCCAGGTTCAAAAATTAAATTATAGACATCTGTAGTGGATAAAGCTTTTGAAGTAGCCTCAGATATTATATTTTTCTCTATAGCCCTCTTAATTATCTTACGCTTATCAAGTCCTTTACCATCATCCTCGATAGTAACAACCACAGAATCACCTGACTGATATGCAGAAAGCTTAATTGTACCTTTTGAATCCTTTCCTAATTTTAGTCTCTCTTCAACTGACTCAATTCCATGGTCAATTGAATTTCTTATTAAATGTACTAAGGGTTCATTTAATCTTTCAATAATACTTTTATCAAGAACAGTATCACCACCTTGAGTATTATAAAGAATTGATTTGCCAAGCTGATCAGATAAATCCTTAACTACTCTTTGAAATTTTACAAATAAAACTTCAATAGGAACCGTCCTAAGTCCTGTAGTATAATCTCTAAGTTCATTAATAAGAAAAGAAAACTCAGCTGAAATTGAATTTAAAACATTAAGATTACTATTCTCAGCTTCCTTTGCCAACTTAGATTGAATCGTAACAAGCTCACCAACAAGATTTACTAAATGATCTAATTTTTTCGAATCAACCTTAATACTTGCAATGTTTACTTTACTCCTTGCAGTATCATCATTAAAATTAGCTCCACCGACCTTAAAAGCAGCCTTATTATATATTTCTTTTGATGATGAAATCTGACTTTCTTTAGAAAAAATATCATCATCACTATTTTTATCTAAATTATCTACTAAAGAATCAAGCTCAAAAGCTTTAGAAATTTCATAAGACATGTCAACTTCTTCAACAATAAATCTTGACTGTCCATCCAAAAACATAAAAATATCTTCTATAGCACTTTTACTTTCTTCTGTTTCTAACTTAACTTCCCACTCAACATAAACATTATCAGCAGATATTAACTCCAAATTAGGAATATTTTTAACGTTAGCCCTAACCTGCCCACTTCCTAAATTTAATAATTTTTTTAAAAAATTGATGGGTTTATGCCCATGAAATAAAATTCCCTTTGAAGGTGAAAAACGAACTCTATAAAACTTAGTCTCAATATTTAAAGCCTCATCTTCAAATTTATCTTCCTCTAAAGATGTACCCAAGACAGCTCCTTGAGAACCTAAATTACTAGAAGAACTTATCTCCTCTTCTCCACTAAAAGTTAAAACCAAATCTTTACCAAATCCAACCCCTTTTTTTATTTTATCTATTAAAAATTTTTCACGATCTTTATATGCAATCTCATCAATAGCCTCATCTCCTTCAATTAGCTCCCGAATAAAATCAACTGCCATTAAAGTAGCATCAACAGTATTCTGATTAAATACATCAAATCCGCCCTTTATAGGATCAAGAACCGTTTCTATTTCATGCACAAGAGAAGCTGTCAAATTAAAACCAAACATTCCAGCACTGCCCTTTATTGTATGAAAATTCCTAAAAATAGAATTAATAACCTCTTCTCCTGATTCAAACTCAATATTAAGAAGTGCTTGCTCAATATCTGAAATATTCTCTACAGACTCCTCTTTAAAAGAATCTTTAAATTTATCAATAATATCATTGCTATTCATACAATGCCCTTAAATACATAAAACTAAAATTCAACTAAACTAAACCCTAAATCTAAATTATCAATATCTTCAATGTCATTTAAAAATCCCCCATATATTAATGAACTTAAAACTTCATCAGACGGATATTCTATCTTTATAAATACATTTATATCTCTAGCATATTTACTGGAAGCATACAAAATTTGTATAAAAGTAACATCTACTTTTTCTACATTTGCAAGGTTAATAATCAATGTCTCTTTTTCTTGCATCTCTTTAAAAATATTTAAAAGATCTTCTTTAACCTTAAAAATATTGTTTACCACAAGTTCCCCTTCTGGCTTATAAATCATAACACTTAAAAACTCCTATTAATCATAATCAGAGTGATGTACTGTAGTATTTTTAAATCTGGATAGGTCTTTAATATCAAATAAGTTTTCTATATTAAGAATAATAATAAACCTATTATTATTCTTACCAATCCCAGATATAAATCTTGAATTAAACCCCGTTCCAAGCTTTGGAGCATCATCAATATCAGATGGATTTAATTCAAGAACCTCATTAACATAATCTACTAAAATCCCAAGATTCAATTCATCCCCTTCATGTATCAAAGTTAATATGATTATATTTGAAATATTAACGCCTTTATTTTTCTTCATTTCATCATCATTAACTTTACGCTCTTCCATACCAAATTGTTTTCTAATATCAATTATTGGAACTATTTTCCCTCTATTATTAATTATTCCTGCCATATAATCAGGGGTCCTTGGTATTTTTGATATTTTCGTATACTCTAATACCTCAACAACAAACTTAATCTCAATCGCATAAAGCTCATCCAAACTAAATAAAAGATACTGACTTAACTTATCTTGTACATTGGTTTCTAATTCCATAAATGCCTCTTAACTAAGATAACTAATAATTACAAATAGAGTACTTGCAAGTTTTATTCAAACTCCACATATCTTACATATTGTTATGTATCAATTATAAATCAAAAATTTCAATACCAAACAAATATAAAATAATGTTAAGCTACTATCCATAATAAAAATGAAATCTCATACAATTATCTTACATAGTAAAGTAAAAACATAAATGTTAAATAACATTAACAAAACAATTCAAGCAAAACTACAATAAAACTCCTATGAAAAATTTAACTCTCACACAATATAAATATTGCCTTTATATCTATTATATACCTATGAATCACAAATAATTTATTTTTATTTAAATCAATTGCAATTATGGAACATTGGACAATAAAGTAAATACACAAGTAAAAATCTTATTCCAGCACTAGTTATAAACTAAAGCAAGAATACCCACGAATAAACAACTCATTTCCCTAACTATGAAAAAAAATTGGATAAAAAATAAATTATAAGATACACTTTCTCTATCACAAACTCATTGGATTATTAAAATATAGAAATAGAATTAAGTTTTATAACAAAAGGAAAAAACTTATGATAAAAAAGAAGGTAAAAAACTTATGATAAAAAAGCACATACTTATCTTAATAATGTTAATGCTATTATCAACATATGCTTTTGCAAATTTAGAATCAACAACCAGAAGTAAATTCGGGATAGGAACCTTACTACCATTCCCAATTGTTTTAGAACTCAACATTTGGAATTTTGATGTAGACTTTGGTATCTACAGTGGGACAAATAACCTTTTTAAGGATTGGCGAACCTTATTTTTAGCAGTAGATTATATCTTTTCCACAAGTAATAATTTCGCAGGTACAGATATTCTAGACTTTTTTGCTGGATGTGGCATTTATGGGACAATATGGCTTTCAAGATGGGACAAAAACCAAACAAATAATGGACCACTGAGTTTAGGAGCAAGATTACCATTGATTCTAAATCTTGCAATAACCAAAAAAAAATTTGATCTATTTTTTAAAGTAGCACCCGGTCTTGGAATAAATATTTGGAGCAAAAGAGTTGGATTTAGATGGGAAGTATTTGCGGCACTTGGAATAAGATTTTGGTTTGTATAATAAAAACTATTTATTATATAAAGAGAAAAAGTAGTCAATACTTTTCTCTTTATAAACTAAACAAAGTAACCTTCACATATTCTTAATACATGAAATATTCCTTTCCACTAAAATTTATCAATCATCAAAAATAACATATAATGATATAAAAATCTTAATTGTTGGTGATTTAATGCAAAAATTAATGCTAATAGTAATACTAATATTAAGTATGCGGGTTAATTCATTTGGGAAAAGCTCATACTTAGATAGAAAAATAGGATTTGGAGGAAGCATTGGAAATCCAATATTCAACTATATTATGTCATTCCCATTTATTGATCTTGAAATAGGCTATGGAGGAACTAATGGTATCCACCTGTCAGGCTTCAAACTCAAATCAAAAAAATATGATTTTAATGTATTTGTACTCTCAGCTCTAGACCTTATATTCACGATACCATTGACAGACAAATTATCTTTTGGAACAGGAATTGGTGGAAACATACACATATCATCTCATAAATCAGATTTTAAAAATATGGAAATAGGATTTGGATTTAGAATTCCAATAGCTATTTTGTATGATTTAACAACAAAAACAGAAATAGGACTTAAAATAGCACCTTCAATAGAATTAGTATCAAACGCAAAATCCATTGCATATCACCACATCTATGCAGGACTTAAAACAAATATAATGGGTGGAATACTCTTTAAATATTATATTTAACACACAATATACTCTTAAATTACTCCCAAACACTATGGAAAAATTCACCCCTCTTGGAATCAATTCTTTCAAAACTATGCGAACCAAAAAAATCTCTTTGAGCCTGAATTAAATTGGCCGGCAAGTAATTAGTAGAATAAGAATCTAGAAAAGAAAGACTTGCATAAAATACTGGTAGAGGGATTCCTATTTCACTAGCTTTTGAGACTACACGTCTTAAAGATTTATGATGCTTTTTTATTATATCTAAAAAGTAATCATCAAAAAGCAAATTAATAAGATGTGGGTTTTTATCATAAGCCAACTTAATCTTATCTAAGAAAACACTTTTAATTATGCAACCCTCTCTCCAAATCAAAGAAATTTTTCCCAAGTTTAAATCCCAAGCATAATTAACAGATGCAGCCTTAAGCATCATAAAACCTTGAGCATAAGCTAATATTTTAGAGACTAAAAGAGCATAATAAAGATCTAAAATCCAATCACTAAGATCGAATTTAATAAAATCTACATCCATTTTAAGAATGTCACTAGCAATTACTCTTTCATGCTTTAATCCTGATAAAAACCTTGCAAACACAGATTCAAAAATCAAATTTGCTGGCACATTTAATTGAAAAGCCTCAATTGATAACCACTTCCCAGTACCTTTTTGATTTGCAACATCTAAAATCTTATCAAGTAAGTATTCATTATTTTCTTTATATCTTAAAATTTTAGATGTTATTTCCATCAAATAACTAGAAAGATCTCCTTCTCCCCATTTTTCAAACACCTCAGAAATCCTTAAATTATCTAAATTAAAAGCTCTCTTCATAAAAAAATATGCTTCACCAATTAGCTGCATATCCGCATATTCAATTCCATTATGAACCATCTTTACATAATGACCAGCCCCATTTTCACCAACATAAGCAGAACAAATATCTCCTGAACTTGTCTTGGCAGCTATCTTATTCAAAAGAGGCTCAATTAATTCATAAATCTTTTTACTCCCACCATACATCAAAGAAGGTCCAAACCTTGCGCCATTTTCACCTCCTGACATTCCAAGTCCAATGAAATAAATATCCTTGGAAGATAATTCTTGCTCTCTTCTCATCGTATCCTTATAATGAGAATTTCCACCATCAATAATAATATCGAATTTTTCAACTAAAGGTAAAATTTGTTCAGTGACTTCATCAATAGCCGAGCTTGATATCATTAAAATAATTTTTCTAGGCTTTTTTAAACTTCCAATAAAAGTTTTAATATCTTTAAATCCATTAATCTTTTTATGAGCATTACTTGTAAGAAAAATTTCCGTCTTATCATTATCTCTATTATAGACAGAAACATTAAAACCGTTATCAGCAATATTTAATGCTAAATTACTGCCCATAACTCCTAGCCCATAAATACCAACATCCATTATACTATCCTCTACCCTAATTCTTTTCTGGATAAATTCATTTTATTCACTATTCTTAGATTATGTTATATTATAAAAAAAGTAAAGATTAAAACAAATGCAAGATAGGAGAATTTTATGAAAAAAAAATTTGACACAGAAGTTAATGATTTACTTTATTTAATCATACATTCTCTTTATTCTCATAAAGAAATATTTTTACGAGAATTAATTTCAAACGCTTCTGATGCAATTGACAAACTTAAATTTTTGAACCTAACAGACGAAAAATTTAAGAATGTCAAATTAGATCCAAGAATAGAAATAAGCTTTAATGAGCAAACCATTAAGATAAAAGATAATGGAATTGGAATGAACAAAGAAGACCTGATTAATCATCTTGGCACAATTGCAAAATCAGGAACCAAAGAATTTATAAATAACTTAAAAAAAGACGAGAAAAAAGCTGCAAGTTTAATTGGACAATTTGGAGTTGGATTTTACAGTGCTTTTATTGTAGCAAACAAAGTCGAGGTTATAACAAAAAAAGCTTTGGAAGAATTTGCCTATATCTGGTTTAGTGACGGTAAAACAGGATATGAAATAGACAAGGCAGAAAAAGACGAAATTGGAACTGAAATAACTCTTTATCTGAATGAAGAAGGAACTGAATACAATAACAAATGGAAAATTCAAGAAATTATCAAAAAGTATTCAAATCACATCAGTTATCCTATTTTCATTAAGTATAAGGAGCCTTTAATGAAAGATGGCAAACAGGAAGGATTTGAAGAGCAAGAAGAGAAATTAAATGAAACCACAGCAATTTGGATAAAAAATAAAAATGAAATCACCGATGAAGAGTACAATGAATTTTATAAAAATATAACCTTTGATTATGAAAATCCATTAATCCATATTCATACAAAAGCTGAAGGAAGTATTGAATACACAAGCCTTTTCTATGTTCCAAGTAAAGCTCCCTACAATCTATATTACCCAAACCCTAAACCCGGTGTAAGACTATTTATAAATAGAATTTTCATTACAGATTCTGCAGACAGCTTACTACCAAATTACTTAAGGTTCATAAAAGGAATAATAGATTGTCAAGACTTGCCCCTAAATGTAAGTAGAGAAATTTTACAGCAAAATAAAATATTGACTAAAATCAAAGCATCCTCTGTAAAGAAAATACTCATTGAACTTGAAAAGCTAAGCGAAACTAATCCTTCCAAGTTCAATGAATTCTCCAAAGAATTTGGAAGATGCTTAAAAGAAGGAGTTTATTCAGATTTTGATAACAGAAGCAAGCTCGTATCTTTAATTAGATTCAAGTCTTCTCATGTAGATGGATTTATATCCTTAAAAGAATACAAAGATAGAATGCCTGAAAAACAAAAAAGTATATACTATATAACCGGAGGGAAAGAAAACATACTCAAAATTAATCCAATTGTAAATGCTTATAAAGAAAGAGGCTATGAAACTCTTATCATGGATGACGAACTTGATGAAGCAATTCTAAATTTCATCACAGAATACGACGGAATAAAATTAAAAGCAATAAATAAAAACGAAACAAGCGACGAATTAAAAGATGAAAATTTCACACACACGGAAGAAGAATTTAAAGATATTCTAATCAAAGTAAAAGAAATACTCAAAAATCATGTCAAAGATGTATCACTATCAGCAACGCTAATAAAAGAGCCATCAGCAATAATAATTGACAGTACTGACCCCACTTATCAAATGCAAAAAATCATGATATCAATGGGACAAGAAGTCAAAGAAACAAAACCTATTCTTGAACTCAATCCAAATAATAAAATCATTCAAAATTTAAAAAATCTAGACGATGAAAATTTAGAAAAAATAAGCATCATTCTTCTTGAAGAGGCAATGATAACTTCAGGCTTACCAAGCAAAAATCCAAGTCAATTTATCAGCATTATAAATGAAATGTTAGAGAAAAGCATATAACAAAAATAAGTTCACAGCTTGTGCTGTGAACTTATTTTTTAACTCTAAGCACTACATCTTTGCCTGCTTCAACAAACTTAGTTTGAGATATCCTATTTTTAATTTCTTCAGTTAAAGCAGTAGAAGAAGGTAAAATACACTCAGATCCGTCATCAAACCTTCCAAACACATATTCAATACTTGCAACTTCATCAGAATTTGCAATAACAACAGGAGTAACCACTGACTCCGCATGAGCCTTTAAATACTCAAGGTCAAGCCTAATAATAACATCTCCCTGTTTTACACTCATGCCTTCCTCAGCAACCCTTGTAAACCCTTTGCCATTCAAATTAAGAGTATTGATACCAAAGTGTACAAAAATTTCAACACCCTCTTTAGTTTCAAGACTAAAGGCATGATTAGTCTTAAAAATTTTACCAATATTCCCATCACAAGGTGAAACTAACTCACTTCCAGTTGGCATAATCGCAATTCCATCTCCAACTATCTTTTCAGCAAAAGCCTCATCTGGAACCCCATCAATTGAAATAACCTTTCCACTAACAGGCGCCATTAAATCTAGAGTAGCGGCCTTTTTAAAAAAATTTAAAAATCCCATAAGTTAATCTCCTATATATTTATCTAAAAATTTTAAGGTCTCTGATTCTGACTTACTATTTAACACTTTATTTGCCAATTCACTTAAATCAGATATTGTATATTTTTTTAGCAAATACTTAATTCGAAGTGAAGCACTAGGCACCATACTCAAAGCTCTAAACCCAAGACCAACAAGAATTAAAGCTCCAGCCTCATCTCCTCCAAGCTCACCACAAACAGAAACATCAATACCAAAACTATTACCAGCATCCAAAACCTTTTTAATCAACCTTAAGACAGCAGGATTATATTTATCGTATAAATTTGATATTTTCTGATTACCCCGATCTACAGCCAAAGTATATTGAGTTAAATCATTAGTACCAATACTAAAAAAATCCAACCTGTTAGCAAACTCAGAAGCAACTAAAGCTGCTGAAGGGACTTCTATCATACATCCTACTTCTAAATTCTCATCAAAAGGCAAATTTCTAGACCTCAAATTTGATTTAGCTTTATCCACAAAATGATTAATTATATCAATTTCTTCATACCTAGTCAGCATCGGAACCATAATCCTTATCTTGCCATAATGACTAGCCCTAAAAATTGCATTAAATTGACTTTGTATTAAATCCTCATAGTCCATATACATCCTAAGAGCACGATATCCTAGAAAAGGATTATCTTCTTTTGGGAAATTAAAATATGGAATTTCCTTATCTCCTCCAACATCAAGAGTACGAATAGTAACAACACCTTTTTTCTCAATAGTTTCTATAACTTTTTTATAGGCTTCAAACTGTTCATCCTCTGTTGGCGGTTTTACAGATTCCATATATAAAAACTCCGTTCTAAAAAGTCCTATTCCATCAAGTCCATATTTATTAACATAACAAATATCTGCAGGAATCCCAATATTAGCCTTTAGAGATACTTTAACACCATCTTTTGTTTTTGAATCCTGATTCCTTAAAGCAAAAAGCTCTTTTTCATGCTCATTATACTCTAATATCTTATGCTCATATTTATCAAGTTCACTCAATGAAGGACTACTAATAATAACTGAAGATAGCCCATCAATTATTAACTTCTCACCTTCTTTAATTTTCTCAATATCTAAAGGTGTTACCACAAGAGCTGGAAGTCCCATTGTCCTTGCCAAAATGGCAGCATGAGAAGTTTCACCACCAACTGTAGTCACAAATCCTTTAACATAACCTAAATCAACTTGCACCGTATCAGAAGGTGTTAATTCTTCAGTAATTAAAACTACATCTCTATCAATCTCAGAAAAATCAATTACTTGATCTAAGATATTTGAAATAAGCCTATTCCTAATATCTTTAAAATCAGAAACTCTCTCCTTTAAATAATTATTTGTATATTTTTCCATCCCTGCAATCAATTCTTTAAAGGATAGATAAACAGCATAAGCAGCACAATAATTTTCATGCTTAATCAAGCTTATAACAGAATCTGAAAGTTCAGAATCTTCAATAACTAACATCTGCCCTTCAAAAATACCTTCTTTGTCAACACCAAATTGAGCTACAGCCTTATTTGTAAGACTTTCAAGTACAGACATAGCTTTCAACTTAGCATCATGAAATTTCTTTACTTCATCATCAATTTGTAAAGAAGTAATCTTCGATTCATCAAAGAGTTTAGTAAAATCTTTCTTAATAAAAAGAGCTTCTCCTATACCTATCCCTTTAGATATTCTTTTCCCCGTTAAAGTCATATCAACCTTCCAAACCTATTCTTTAAAAGATTCAAGGAGTTCAACAAGTTCTGCAACAGCCTTCTCTTCATCATCACCCTCAGCACAAACCAAAAGTTTCTTACCAAAAGATAATTCCAGGGTTTGTAATCGAAATAAACTTTTTCCATTAACAGATTTATTATCAGCTTCAATAGTTATATCACTAGCATACTCCTTAGCCTTTTTTACAAATGTTGACGCTGGTCTAACATGTAAGCCATTAACGGCTTTAATTGTAGCTTCTTTTTTCACCATAAACTTAAGCCCCTTATTTGAATAATGTATTTTTTGATTAAGTTATTAACAAATAAACATTATAATGCATAAAAACAAATTGATAAATTAATTCTATTACTTTTATATTAAAACTATGCCAAAAAATCAGTAATTATTTAATAATGCTAATTTTTACAAGATTAAAAATTAGACAATATATCAAAATAAAAATTTTTTATAAGTCTTAAACTTCTCTCCCCCAAACTAAAAATTTTAGCATCTCGAATATTCTTATCTAGCATCTTAAGAGAATCTTCAATCTCAAATACAGATAAAGGCAAAGACTTATTAATAAGCAAAACTTGAAAATCACTTAAAGTAATAACCTTGTCGTTATAAAATATTTTCATTAAAAAATCACTTATAATACCTCTTTTAACATTTAAAAGAACACAAACAAAAATAATATTTACTTCTTCTAAGATATCAAATGAAAAACTATCAACAAATATTCTACTATAAAAACTCTTATTCCACACATTTGTAATGGGAAATTTTAACTTACTCAAAAATAAAGTATTGCGACTTTGTATATAATCATCTCTATTAATACTATAAGCATTATAAGTATAAGTTTTTTTGGTTAAAATACTTTTAAACTCAAGATGAGCATCAAGACTCAATAACAAAGGATATAAATCAAAAACTGTATTTTTATAATAAAATCCATTAGCAATATTAATGCTGCTTAGATATATTCTATCACTTAGTCTTGAAATAAATTCATAAAATAGCCTTGGAATATTTCTCTCCCCAAATTGCAATATTGCATCATAAGTAATACATGGCCCCATTTCCAAAAAATTACTCTTAAGAGAAACCTTATTAAATTTTTCAAAATTATTAATCACAAAAAAATCACCTGAAATTTCCTTTTTCATAAAAACTTCAGAATTTTTATGAAAATCAATCTCATTATAAACTATATAATTATCTAAATCCCTCTTAAACAAACTAACAAGAGCATTAAAATTTTCTGGATAATATACTCTCACACAACTCACTTTCTCTCTAATTCTTCTAAGCGTAAATAAAGCTCTAAAAAAGTATTAACATCGACACAATGACACTTTAATGTATTATAATATCCTAAAATATCAGTTCTAATTATAACTTTACGTTTTAAAAAATAATAAAATAATAATGCATTAGATGAAAAACAATTTGCACAAAAACCAAAATCATTTTCTAATAAAACCTTAACCAAAGCCTCATAAAAGGTAGTATTTCTTAATCCCTCAATAGTAATGATGCTACGTCCATTTAACATAAAAGCTGGGACTAAAAACGAATATACAGGTTTTGAATCTAAAAGCACTAAGAAAAAATTTTTATTCATTTTTTCAATCAAATTTCTCTCAGATGAATAAAAAATATTTATCAACAGCTCCCTAGTACTTAAAGGAAGCTTAACACTTTTTGAAAGACTCTCTCCATTCAAATTAAAACTAATTAGTATCAATTCGTACGCTCCAACTATTTAGAATGTCATTAAGATCAATAGGAGTTTTACATACATTAAAGTCAAAAGCCTGAATTAAAGCCGTTCTAATTGCAGAAATAGATGCAATAAATAGTGCCCTAAAAGAAAAAACAAATTCACCATCTTCAATAAACTCAAGCGCCACAGAATCAACAATATCATAAGTAATGCTCCCAAAAACATAGTCAACTGCCAAGCTAAAAATCGAAAATACTCTTTTATTGTTTACTCTAAGTTTATCGAACTTACCATCTTCAATAAAAAAATTCACATTACTAAATGTGATATTAAAAGAATTTATTTCTATATCAATTTCAAGAGAACAAGCAACATTAATCCTATGCTCCATGTCCACAACAAAATTTTGACCAACTATAATAGGATATTCTCCATGAAAATCTTCCTTGCCAATAATCATAGCAAGATTATCCTTAATAGCTATTACCTCTCTTTCAATAACATAAGATTCTTTGATCAATGTACCATAATAAAGTTTAACATCATTTTTAATGATGTCACTAACAATAAAATTGACATTATTATAAGATAAATTAAAAGTTCTAGCCAAATTATTCCTTAAATAGTTAATTAAGTTGACATCTATGCCCTTGTAAGGAATAAATACTTCCAATTTATCCTTATGCAAACTTATAGAAACAGTTTGATTAATTCCTAAAAAAGCAGAGTCTAGACTTAAAAAGGAAAATCCTATACCCTTTCTTCTCACATCAAAAATATTATATTCTTTATTCAAACTTATAGCAGATGATTTCCTCATAATAGAATTTTTTAAATCTATCTCTTTAAAAAGCTTTAAAAAAACATTATATTCTTTTTTAACATAACTTAGTAAATAACTCAAAGGTTCAATTGACAAACTAACTGCAATATTATAAAAATTTGAATAAATAAAATTATAAACAGATATCCCAAATAAAAAATGATTGTCATAAAAAAACACAGAATTACTCTTAGTCTCCATAAAATTAATGTGTATACACACATCAAAAAACAAATTACTAAAAATATGCTTTAGATAGTCAAAATAAAATTTATACAGAAAATTCAACGGTCTGTTAATTTCAAGGTCTACAATAATCTTAGCTATCCTATTCTTTGCTGATAGACAATTAATAACTGAAAACTTTAAGCTCAAAGATTGTGCCATTAAAAAATGCCTTTTATAATAAAGAACATTAACCTTTTTCCCAATTCTCTTAGCAATTATTATACCTTGTAAGACAGCATTAAAAGAAATCGAAAATAAAATATTAACACAATCATTGTTAATAGGATTAATAATGATCTTATCCTTACCAATACAAAAATTATTACTAATAATCTGTTTTACAAGTGCAATATTATCAAGGTCTGCATCAATGATTAAACTATCATTTTCAAAGCATACTCTAACCAAAAGAATATCATTACAATAATTTAAATATTCTGAAAACTCATAACAAGAATTATGAATTTCAAATTCATCCATTTCTTTTAATTTTGAATTAAAAGAAACATCACTATGCTCAATAGCTTTTAGTTCAAAAATAACACTTGCTTCTGCATCTAATAAAGAATCCAAACTATCAGAATACAAAATCAAAGGAACCTGTCCCTCAAAATCTATTTTATTATCAAAAAGTTTTAAATTAAACTCACTAGAATCAACAACATCAATGAACTTTAAAATAATATCATCTTTATAACTTATCGCAGAAACCTGATCTTTATATTTATCCGAAAGCTTAAAATCACTAATGACAGAATTCTTGATATTACAACAAACTGGCAAAGCAAAAACCTCATCCATATTTTCTATCTTCATAAACAATTAAGTAAAATAAGAAGTCAAAAATTTACAATTTATCTTCTATTTGTATCATTATGGCACAATGCCAACAAAATTGCTATTGGAAATAAAAACACAAAATGTCAATAATTTTAGGTTTACTCAACACTAATAACACTTAATAAATTAAAACACAGACCTTAACATATTCCTCCCCCACCCATTACCCACCTAAAAAGGTCATATTCACATTAATTATGAATTTTTATCTGATAATGTATTTTCTTTTGATAAATTTTAAAAACTATGGTAGTATCAGAATTAAATAGGATATCAAACAATATCAATAAGGTATTTATGGATAAAGGCAAAAAGACAATCCCAATGCTATTTAAAATTTTTATGCTCTTATTGCATGCATTACTCTTTGGAACGGCTAAAAGGAGTGCAACTAACTACATAATAAATCAATTAAAAATTTACATTCCCAAAGAAGACTTAAGCGAAGGCTTTAATAATGAAGAAGATGAAATTCAACTAAAAAAAAATAAAATCCTAAAAGAAAGCTATTTAAACTCATCAAGTAAAAAACTAAATAAACTTAAGTTTACAATCTCAAAACAACCTCAAATATTAAACAACAAACAAACAACAAATAACATATTAATAAGCGAAGCATTACAACATCCACAAAGTTTAAGTGCACAAAATTTTTACTCAGAACAAGAAAATTTAGACGACTGGCTCATAAAAAATATAGATAACTTAAAGATTAGAATCGAAAATTATGAGAGAAAAATACAAAACATAGAAAATCTTTTAAACCAAGCAAACTTAAAATCAATAAAAAAAACAAATAAAGAATACGAAACCCTAGCAACAAGCTTAAAAAAAGAAATTGAAAAGATAAAAAAATTAATTAGCACAAAAGAAAATCTATTTAATCATGCTCTTCAAGCAAAAAACAATGTTTATGATAATAATCAAGAATATGAAAAAAATCAAAATGAATATACATTAGATGAAGAATATGACTATCTATCTGAGGAAAATACACATGACATATACGAACCAGAACAAGAATATTTTAATTCAAAAATGCAAGCACTAAATAAACTTGATGATAAAATCACTAGTAACAAAGACTCGCTTAACAATAATATCCACAGAATAAATAAACTTGATGATAAAATCACTAGTAACAAAGACTCGCTTAACAATAATATCCACAGAATAAATGAACTTGATGATAAAATCACTAGTAACAAAGACTCGCTTAACAATAATATCAGCAGAATAAATGAACTTGATGATAAAATCACTAGTAATAAAGACTCGCTTAACAATAATATCCACAGAATAAATGAACTTGATGATAAAATCACTAGTAACAAAGACTCGCTTAACAATAATATCAGCAGAATAAATGAACTTGATGATAAAATCACTAGTAATAAAGACTCGCTTAACAATAATATCCACAGAATAAATGAACTTGATGATAAAATCACTAGTAATAAAGACTCGCTTAACAATAATATCAGCAGAATAAATGAACTTGATGATAAAATCACTAGTAACAAAGACTCGCTTAACAATAATATCAGCAGAATAAATGAACTTGATGATAAAATCACTAGTAATAAAGACTCGCTTAACAATAATATCCACAGAATAAATGAACTTGATGATAAAATCACTAGTAACAAAGACTCGCTTAACAATAATATCAGCAGAATAAATGAACTTGATGATAAAATCACTAGTAATAAAGACTCGCTTAACAATAATATCAGCAGAATAAATGAACTTGATGATAAAATCACTAGTAATAAAGACTCGCTTAACAATAATATCAGCAGAATAAATGAACTTGATGATAAAATCACTAGTAACAAAGACTCGCTTAACAATAATATCAGCAGAATAAATGAACTTGATGATAAAATCACTAGTAACAAAGACTCGCTTAACAATAATATCAGCAGAATAAATGAACTTGATGATAAAATCACTAGTAACAAAGACTCGCTTAACAATAATATCAGCAGAATAAATGAACTTGATGATAAAATCACTAGTAACAAAGACTCGCTTAACAATAATATCAGCAGAATAAATGAACTTGATGATAAAATCACTAGTAATAAAGACTCGCTTAACAATAATATCAGCAGAATAAATGAACTTGATGATAAAATCACTAGTAACAAAGACTCGCTTAACAATAATATCAGCAGAATAAATGAACTTGATGATAAAATCACTAGTAACAAAGACTCGCTTAACAATAATATCAGCAGAATAAATGAACTTGATGATAAAATCACTAGTAATAAAGACTCGCTTAACAATAATATCAGCAGAATAAATGAACTTGATGATAAAATTATAACCAACGAAGATGCATTACTAGAACTTAAAAAAGAGTTAATAAATTTAAAAAATAATAATGATAATAATTTAAAAAATATCGAAAACAACCTATTGTCACTAGAAAAAGTAATAGATGCACTGAACGATAAAATTGAGAAAAATGAAGAATTATATAAAGAAAATAAATATAAATTTCAAAAAAAGAAAGATAAAATAAATGCATTAGACAAAAGATTAGCAAATAATGAAAATACCATTTTAACACTTCAAGAAGAACTTGAAAAATATCAAAACAGAAATCTCTTACCAAGAGAAAGAACAAAATTAAAACACCCAAAAAATGAATTTTATTCTAACAACGCAAAAATAACATATGAAAATGCCGTAATAAAAACTGCTGACTTTACAATATACCCAGATACACATTCAAACAACTATAATTTTAAAAATAAAAGTCATGAATTTGATTTTAAAAAATCCAACGGATATTATATTGAAATAGAACCAACAAAAAATTTATATAGGGCAAAAGAAATTTATAAACTAATCCCAAAATATAAAGTTAAAAACCATTTTATCAACCCATCATTAAAAAATAAAGAAACGTTTTTTAGAAATTTAATAAAAGTAGAGCATATAGACGAAATACGTACTTTATACAAAAATCTAACATCGAAATTTAAAAACATAAAAATAATAAAATAAATTCAATCATCCAAGTCTATGAAACCTCTAATATCAGAAAGACCAAAAATTTTAATGCCCAAATCACTGGCTTTATTCACTTTTAATCCAGGATTATCTCCAACAAGCAAAAAATCTAAACTCTTAGTAACTGAACTTTTAAAAGTAGCACCTTTCCTAGTAATTTTTTCAACAAGAACATCCCTGTGAAAACCCTTAAAAGAACCTGTAATGCAAAATTTTTTACCAAATAAAAAAGAAGTATCTAAAGAATAATGAGCATTATCCTCTTCCATAGCAAATCCTAATTCTTTAAAAAAATTGAACTTAGCAAGAATATTCTTATCATTAAATGCTTCAATAATGCTTAAAGCTATATTTTCCCCAATTCCCTTAATCCTTAAAAGTTTTGAAAGAGCATACTCTTTGTTTTTGCAAAGAGTACTAATTATATCAAATGAGTTTAAATTGCTACCAATCAATAATAATACTGTATTTGCTCCAAGTTCTTTAATTCCCGCACTAAGAAGCAACTTTCTAAATGCTCTACCTTTACTATCTTCAATCGAACGTTTTAAATTACTGACTCTTTTAAGATTAAAACCTCTCAGATTAATAAGTCTATCAAAATCAAAAGTGTAAAGATCGATTTCTGAAGATATAAAATTCATTTTAAAAAGAAACTCAATTGTTTTCTCCGAAAGTCCTATAATATTCATGCACTTCTTACTACAAAAATATTTTATTTGCTCAATTTTTCTGCAAGAACAAAATCTATTCATACAAAAAAGATGTGCTCCTTCTTTTACTAAAGTCATTTTACATGAAGGACAATCATTAGGAATTTTAAAATTACCAACCGCAAGCTTTTCTACCACCAATTCAACAGCAGGAATAACATCTCCACGTCTTGAGATCGCAACAACATCTCCAATATTTAAACCAATAGAATCTATATAATCTTGATTATGCAAACTTGCATTAGTAATAAAAGCTCCAGCAACAAAAACTTTCTCTACATGTACAACAGGAGTAATCTTTCCACTGCGACCAACCTGAACAACTATATCAACAACCCTACTCAAACCTATAAAAGATTCAAATTTATAAGCTATTGACCACTTTGGATGATGAGAAGTAGATCCTAAAATCTTCCTTAAAGGAAAGCTATCAACTTTCAGCACAACACCATCAATTTCATATTCAAAAGAATCTCTTTGCCTTTCTATCTTTTTTACATGGCTAATAATATCTTCTTCCAAATTTTTACCGCTAAATGTACAGCAAGGATTAACTTTAAATCCAAATTTCTTAAGCTTGTTAAAAGCACAATGACTACTCATACTAAATTTTAATTGAGAATATAAAATATCATAAACAAAAATATCTAAAGGAAAATTAGCAACTTCCTTACTATTTATCCTCCTCAGTACACCTGAGGCTAAATTTCTAGCATTAACATAAGGATTTTTTAACATTTGATTTATTTTCAAAAAATTTTCTTTAGTAATATAAATTTCACCCCGCAAAGCCAATTCAACTTTTTGATCAATACGCAAAGGAACATTCTTAATTGTTCTAACATTCTCAGTAACATCATTCCCAACCCTTCCATCTCCCCTAGTCAAGGCTCTTTGAAGTATACCATCCTTATAATAAAGAACAATTGAGCATCCATCAATTTTGGGCTCAACTGAAATAACATTACAAAACCCTAATCTAGAGCTATCTAGCTGTATTTTTTTAATCCACAATAATAACGCTTTAATATCATAAGCCTTATCCAAACTTAATACAGGAAAAGAATGTTCTACTTCTTCAAAACTATTTAAAAGATCGCTACCAAATCTCAGAGTGGGAGAATCTAATGTTTTATATTCAGGATATTTATTTTCTAAATCCTGAAGTCGTAAAAGAGCTTTATCATAAATCAAATCATTCACACTAGGAGAAAAATCAACATAATACTCTTTGTTCCATTTTTTGATAACATTTCTCAAGCTTAAAATTTCATCTTCTATATCTTTGACCATAAATATGACATCGAACCTAATTAAGAATTCACAATATATTTTAACAAAATAATGTAAATAACAATAATAAATATTATAGTTAAGTAGTGAAAATAAAAGCACAAATTTCAGCAACGTCATAAACTTTCGCAAAAAAAGTCCATAAATTGCCAATAAAAATATGAATCTTTTAAATCAAATCCTTGAGTAACAAATTCATTAATATTAAAATCTGAAGTACAATAACAAAGTAGACTATTATATATTACAAATAGTTATTGATATTAATGAGTTTTAATATACTATTAAGAAATTATGCTATGTTATAATTAAACAAGGGGTAAGATTTGAATACAAATAAAAAGGCATTGGTAGTTGATGATTCTATTTTTATGAGAAAAAATCTAATCAAGATATTAAAAAAATTAGGATTTAACGAATTTTTTGAATCAAAAGATGGAATACAAGCCATTAAAGAATTTGAAAAACAGGAAGAAATTCACCTGATAACTCTTGATATAACAATGATGGGTATGGATGGTATTACAGCTCTTGAAAAAATGAATGAAGTTAACAATAAACTTGCAAAAAAAATGAATGTATTAATGGTTACAGCACTAGGGAAACAAGAACTAATTACAAAAGCTTTGGAACTTGGAGCAAAAGGGTATATTACAAAACCTTTCAAAGAAGATCAAATAGCAGAGCAAATAAAAAAACTTAACTAGGAGAAAATTATTGATATCAAAAGAACACATATATAAAAAAACACAAATCAATACATCAAATCCTATATCAGTATTGGTAATGCTTTATGAAAAAGCAATACAAGATCTAGAAGTGGCTAAAGAATTTTATAAAAGCAAAGACTTAATAAGTAAAACAAAAGCTGATGCAAAAGTTTATCATGCACAAGATATAATTATTGAACTAATGTCTACATTAAATTTTGCAGATGGTGGAGATATTGCAAATAATTTATTATCAATATATTCCTCTTTAAACAAAGCACTCGAAAGTGTTATATTGGAAAAGAATAGGGATAATATTCAAGAAGTTTTAAAGCACCTCAAAAAGTTGCACACAGCTTGGAAAATACTACTTAAAAAAGATAATAATAATACTACTAACAAAAAATTAGGAATTAATATTGTCAGTTAACGAAATATTAAAAATATATTTAAAAGATCTAATACTTGAACTAAAAGAGCTAAAAACCATTTTGGAACTTGAAAATCAAGAAATCAAAAAAGAGGTAAACATATTAAACATTACAAATCCTAGAAAAGCTCTAATCGTAAACTCAATCAATAATTATTATATAACTATAAATTCATGGATCAAAGGACAAAATCAAATACAAGAAGAAATTGAAAAATTAATTACAGAAACTAACTTATTAAAAGAAAAAATATGCATTCAATACCAAAATACATGCAAAGTTTTAAAGGAGTTATTTGATCAAAAGACAACGATTCCAAAAATACAATTTCCTAAAAATCTTTTCAGTTACAATAACTCAATTTCAGTAGATGTCAAAATATGAAAGAAATTTATCTAATCGATGCTTTAAATATAATATTTAGAAACTATCATGTGATGAAAGACAACCCTTTAATAAATAGTAAAGGAGAAAATGTTAATGCATTTATTGGATTTTTCAAAACTCTTTTTTTCATAATAAAAGATAAAAATCCAGAAAGTTTAATTGTAACTTTTGATTCAGAAACACAAACATTTAGACAACAAAAATACCCAAGCTATAAAGCAACAAGAGACGCCCCTCCAGATAATTTAATTCCCCAAATCTATTGGATAAAAGAAGCTCTGCTAAGAGCAAACATTCCAATGTTTGAGATAAAAGGATATGAAGCTGATGATCTTATAGCTAGCTTTTCAAAAAAAGCGGAAAGTAACAATTACTTAACTTATATCATCTCCCCGGATAAAGATCTATTACAACTTATGTCAAGCCAAACAAAAATATTCAAAATTGAGAATAGTAGTTTTATCGAAATGGATAATAATTACGTAATGAAAAAATTTGGAATAGATAAATCGCAAATCAAAAGTTACCTGTCCATCGTTGGAGATAGATCAGATAATATACCAGGTATTAAAGGCATAGGAAAAAAAGGCGCCGTTAAGCTATTAAATGAATTTCAAACATTAAATGGAATATATGAAAATTTAGATTCTATCAATAATAGATACAAAGAAATCCTATTAAAAGAGAAAAAAAATGCCTTTTTAAGTTATGAACTTATCAGTCTTGTAGAAGATCTTGAATTGCCAGCACTTGAAAAATTTAAACTGGAGAACCTTAAAGAAGATATTATTTCATTACTTGAAGAATACTCTGCAACAACCCTAATCAAATCTTACAAAGATATATTAAGAAAAAGAAATATTATAATAAGTCAAACACAAAGATCAATCATTGAAACAAATACAACAAAGCTAAATCAAATAGACACAGAAGTTTTAAAAAAAACATCATATCCACCAAATACTCTTAAGACAATACAAGAAGAAAATATCCAATATGAAACAATACTAACAAAAGAACAACTTGACACACTAATAGAAAAACTAAAAAGTACAAGTTATGTGGCAATAGACACAGAAACAACTTCTCTTAACGTCCATGAAGCACAAATAATAGGAATTTCAGTTTCATTTAAAGAACTTGAAAGTTATTATATTCCCATAGAAACTAAAGAAAAAAAATATATTGAAAAAGAATATATAATACAAAAATTCAATGAATTTTTTAAAACAAAACCTAAATTAATTGGTCAAAACTACAAATTTGATTACAAAATACTTAAAAAACATGGATTTAATATAATTCCTCCCTATTTTGATACAATAATAGCAGCATATATCATCAACCCAAATACAAAAACATCTCTTGATTTTCTGGCAGAAAAATATTTAATGCATAAAAATATCAGGTACGAAGACATAGTAGTACAAAAAGGCACTTTGAAAGATATACCACTTGATATAGTTTCAAATTACGCTTCTGAGGATGCCGACATTACTTTTAGGCTATTTACACTTTTTACAAAAAAACTCAAAGAAGAAAATTTAGAAAGCCTAATGATGGATATAGAAATGCCATTTAGCAATGTCATTACAGAAATGGAAGAAAATGGAATTTATCTTGACAAAGATTATTTAAGACAATATGGTCATGAACTTGATAAAGAATTAAAATTAATTGAGAATGATGTAATAAAAAGTATAGGCATTAAATTTAATCTAAATTCAACCAAACAGCTATATACAGTTTTATTCAAAGAATTAAATCTGACAATACCTAAAAATGTAAAGAAAAATTCAACGAACATTAAAGTATTAGAAGGAATAAAAGATCAACATGAATCTATAGAAAAAATCATACAACATAGACACCTCGTAAAACTAAAAAGCACATATACAGACAATTTAATAAAATTTATAAACAAAAAAACAAACAAAATACATACAAACTTTATACAAACAAAAACAGCAACAGGACGCATTTCAAGTACCAAGCCTAATTTACAAAATATTCCAATTAAAGACGAAAAAGGACGTAAAATAAGAAAAGCTTTCAAACCCGGGAAAGGTAATGTTTTTATTTCAGCTGACTATTCACAAATTGAACTTGTCATATTAGCACATCTCTCAGAAGATGAAGCACTCATTGAAGCATTTGAAAATAAAAAAGACATTCATAAAAAAACAGCATCTCAACTTTTTAAAGTAAACGAAGACAAAGTAACATCTTCTATGAGAAGAATAGCAAAATCAATCAATTTCGGAATAATTTATAAAATGTCAGCTTATAGGCTCTCACAAGAACTATCAATTAAAAGAGAAGAAGCACAAAAGTTCATCGATTCATACTTTAATCTTTATTCCAAAACAAAAACTTTTATAACAAAACAAATAGATTTTGTAAGAAAAAATGGATACAGTGAAACTCTTTTAAAGAGAAGACGATATATAAAAGAAATTAATAGCCAGAATTGCTCAGAACGCTCAGATGCTGAAAGAATGGCAATAAACAGTATAATCCAAGGAAGTGCCTCTGATATAATGAAAATCGCAATGATAAAAGTATATAACGAATTCAAAAGTAAAAACCTTAAGTCAAAAATACTCTTACAAGTACACGATGAAATGTTAATTGAATCTCCAGAGCAAGAATGTGAAGAAGTAAAAAAAATAATCAAAGAGATAATGGAAAATGCCTATCCTTTAAAACTTCCTCTAAAAGCAAATATTGAGACTGGAAAATCATGGGGAGAAATACATCAATAATTGGCATAACTGGCAAAATATCAACAGGCAAAGATACTGTTTCAAAAATCATTAGAAGCGAATATAATTTTCAAGAAATAAATGTAGATAAAATTGGACACATAGCCTTAAAATTCAAACAAGACAAAATAGTCAAAACATTTGGTACAGAAATATTAAATAATCAAAATGAAATCGAAAGAGCAAAACTTCGTAATATTGTATTTAAAGATAAGGAAAAATTAGAAAAATTAGAAGCAATAACACACCCTATTATATATAAAGAAGTAGAACAAACCATATTAAAAAGCACGCCTCATAAAATTATAATTAATGCAGCACTACTTTTTAAATTAAATCTTGCAAAGTTCTGCGGGTACATATTTATAATAAAAGCAAATGATGAGATAATAAAAAAAAGGATAAAATTAAACCGCAACATTGACGAAAATCTAATTATAAATGTGCTTAAGTGGCAAGAAGATATTTTTTTAAAAAAAAATATTCTAAACTCAAAAATAATAAATATAATTAACAATAAGAGCTATGAGTGTTTAAAAAAAGAGATTAGAATAAAGATGAAAGGGGTAATATAGTGCAAGATTTTAATGAAAATAATAGCAAAGGATTTTTAGTAGCATTAACTTCAATTGTAGCTGTTTGCACAATTATATTTCTTGGAATAATTATTTTCTTCCCAAATAAAAACCTAGCCTCTAATATCGCAAGTAAAAATATTATTTTACAAGAAGTAAAAGATGAAAAAGTTATAGAAAACGAAAACCCTGAAGAAACTTTATCAATAGCCGACAAGCCAAACGAAATCATAATTGACCTCACACAAGATAGCAAACAAGACAAAAGTTTAAGTAACAGTATAAATAGCAATAATAAAAAAATTATTAACAAACAAAAACCACAAATAATAAATCAACAAGAGACTAAAAAAACGTACGCAAAAGAAAAAATACCCCAAACAAAAATTATTACAAAGACAAACAAAGAAATCAAAAAAGAACAAAACTATAATAAGTTTAAAAATAAAGATAATAAATATGACCCCCAAAAAGAATACTACATACAATTTGCATCACTCTCAGATCCTATTTCTGCTGATAACAATATTCAAGAATTAATGAAATATAAAATAAATGCAAGAATTCACTCGGCAACAGTAAATGATAAAGATATATATAGGATCAGATCTGGACCTTACAAAACCATATCAGAAGCAAAACTAGAGCTCAAAAAAATATTAGGCTTAAATGAGTTTAAAGACGCTTATATATTAACTATCAACAAATAAATTAAAATTAGAGACATATTTATTATATTTCTCTAAATAAATATTATGAACACTAGCATTAAAATATATAACCTGTTTAAATTTAGCAATCTTTTCAAATGCCTTTTTCAAGCTATCAAACTCTCTTAAATAATAGAAAGCCAAGACTGCATTACCAATAATCTCGGAATGTTTAAATTCAAAAACCTTTAAATCTCTACCAATAATATTAGATTTTAACTCGTTTAAAAACAAATTATCAGAATTAGAACCACTCACAAAAATGTCCAAGATATCCTTTTTCACGGATTTAAGCTGAAGTATTCTATTGTAGAAGGCAAAATAAGAAGACTCAAGAATTGCAATCCCTATCTGTAAAGGATTATCCAATTTTCCAAAAATACCTTTACTCAAATCATCTCGTATCTGTGAATCTATTAAAATATGGTCAGAAAAAAGCTCTATTTTGTTTAAATAAAAATAAACATCACATATAGCATATGCTTTAGCAATTTCTTCAAAAAATTCTTTAAAAGACTTCTTATTTCTAAAAAATCTATCTTTAAATAATTGTAATAAATATCCAGAAGGAACTATCTTGCCAATAATAAACAAATTGTCTAAAAAATAAGGATAAGCCAAAGAAAAGCCCGGTAAATATCCATCTGCAACAAAATTAAAGCCTTCACTTGTACCTGTTCTATTCGATACAACTCCAGAAAAAAATGCGCCACTTCCAACAAGTACACTTAAATAATCTATTCCAGCATTAATTACCTCTATCCCACTCTTAATTCCAAACTCAATACTAGCACTACTAGTAACCTGACCAGCACTTTTTCCCATCCTTAAGAAAGGAGGAAATTTATTTTTATCAAGATTATATGCCCTTATTTCAAGATCATTCCAAATAAAAGGAATATAAGATAAGCTTGGATAACTTGTAATCAGATTACCTGTGAATAAATAAATAAAGTATTCAAAACAAGATACAAAATATCTAACCTTATCATAAATTCCTCTCTCAAGCGTGCTAAGCACAAAAGGCAAAAAAGCTGATTTTCCTCTAAAATTACCAACCATCTTAGAAGAATTCCAATGTAAAACCTCTAAAGGAATCAAATCTGAACCAAGAGCTATTAAACATGGAGAAATGCCACTAATAGAAATACAATCTATTTTTTTATATTTAAAGTTAGAAATTACTTTTTTTAAAGCAAAAATCCATATTTTATAATCAAAATTTTCAAAATCAACATTAAAATAATCAAAATAATTTACATCAAGGGAGTCTAAAACCCCATGTTGAGAATTAACTAAAGCAGATTTCAAAGTACTAGTACCAATATCAATACTGAGTACATTCATAAAACTAACTCTTAAAAATTAACTCTTGAATATCATGACTTCTATCAAGAATTTTTTGAAAACTAACTCTATTGTGAATTGCAAGAACTGCACCGGCAAAAAGATGCGCAACATTAGATTCATAATACCAAGATTTACTGATAAGTCTATCATCATGATAAACAGCATTTGTCCCAATTATTTTATAGAAATAGCCCTCCTCATAAGCCTTATCGAAATACCTAATCGCATCTCCATTAAAAAATGGTAAACTTATGGCACATATAATCTTCTTAGCCCCCATCCCTTTCAGCAATTTCACAGCCTTAATAAAAGTTCCACCAGTAGCTAAAATATCATCACTCATAAAAACATTCTTACCTTCAACATCCCCCAAAAGCTTAGTAACAGAAATATTAGAATCGTTAACATTATGCGCTATTTTTGAATAATCTCTTTCTTTATAAAGCAAAGCTAATGGCCTCTTAAGACTAGATGCAAAAAACTTATTTCTATTAACAGCTCCAGTATCAGGAGAAACAACTACTAAATTTGAATCTTTAATATCTATCAGTTCAGCTAAAGCACAAAAAATCTCATAAGATGCATTTAAATTTTCAAAATATGTTTTTCTAAAAACATTTTCAATCGCTTTTGAATGAATGTCTAGTGTCAAAATGTGTTTAACTCCCAACTCCTCTAAAAATCTTCCAAAAAGGCTTGCTGTTAATCCTTCTCTTGAATGTTTCTTATCCTGTCTAGAGTAAGGATAAGAAGGTACAATAACACTAACAGAATGAGCTTTAGCCTGTATGCAAGCATCTACGGTAGTCATCAAATTCATCAAATGATCATTAATTGTCATTATTACTTTTTCATTATTATTTACATAAACTGGATAAGTATTAGAAACATCTTGCACAATAAAAATATCTTTATTTCTTATGGTTTCTAAAATTTCTGCCTTAAATTCACCATTAGCAAATTTAACAAAGTTTACAGGAATTTCCATAGTCTCGTCAAAACTTAAGTCAGAAAATTCAAATCCTTCTAATAAATGAGATAAATTTCCCTCAGGCTTCAAAACATCTTCTTTTAAAGAATTAGTAGTTTGTGAAATTTTTCCAATAACTCTACTCTCAGCATCTAAAAATATTTTTCTAAGTTCTTCCATTATTTTATCTGCAAATACTCTACCACCAGGACAGGCAATAATCCCTAACGACTTTTTAATAAGCAAACTCAACTTTAAAACTCCCTACTTTAAACAGAAAACCTTTATCTTATTGTACATTAATATAAATAAAATTCACACAAATCTAAGAAAGATTTACAAAGTTAAAACCTTAAATATAAGTAAATTTATAAATTAGATAATGCAATCAATCTAAAAGTAATGCAAAAATTTAGATTATCAAGCCACTTGTTATTTATTTAAATAATTCCAAACTCAAATCCTACACCAAGCTTTAAATCAGAAAATCTATTATTCTTAATATTCCAACTATAATATCCCTCAAGCATCAAAAAAGAAAATGTAGCTCTTGCACCAAGATCCCAACCAAACACTCCAAATTCACTACAAATGGACCCCTTATCAGCAAAAACCATATTAGTTCTAGGTCCAGTAAATATTAAAACAGCTCCAATAAAGAAGTCTAATCTTGCATAAAACCTAGACTTAATAGCTGCAATTAATGAAATAACCTTACTCAATCTTCCCCTGCTTTTGATTATCCTAAATAAATTAAAATCAACTCCAAGTTCCAAACCAAATGAAATAAAATCTGCAAATCTTCCTCCCGTTTGAGCATATACCCCATAAGTTAAACCACTATTAGAAATGTTAGCAATATCAGCAACACGATGAGAGACAACCTCTTTATCTGAATCAGATAAATCATCATAGAGTTTTTCACCTATATACAAAGCTGTATCATATAAATTTGAAATAATGCTAACTGGGAAATCAAAGCCAAGCCCTAAATTAAATTCAAAATCAATATTTGAGAAAGCATTGCTTGTAATAAATAGCAATAAACTTAAAAACAAAACTCTTAGTCTAATATCAAGCCCTCCCTAAAATACTAAAATTAATCTGAAAAATCAACTGATGGAATAAAATATTTTGAGTTATTATAGCATAAAATTATAATTTAATACTTTAACCTTCCAAAATAGATGAAACTATTTCATTTGCACTAGCAGGTACTGAATAATTTAATTCTTTATATTTCAAAATATATTTTTTTGCATTTTCTATGTCATTCTTTAAATGATAAATATAAAAAACATTAAATAACGCTTCTTGATTAGCAGGCACCACTTCCAAATTCTTTAAATAAAATTTTAAAGCCTCGTCCAAATTATCTTTTTTAAATAATAAATAAGCTTTTAAATTAACCAATAAAACATTGTCAGGATCCTTTTCCAATAAAGATTCAAGTTTTAACTCAGCTTCCTCATACCTCTTTAAATTGATATAAGCCAAAACAAAATTATAACTAGATGCATCATCCACATTAGAATTAAATTTAATAGCTTGTTCATAAAGTGCAACTGAAGTCTCATTATTACCAAGATCATCATTTAATTTGGCAAGCTTATAATATTCATCTGAGATAGCTTGATATTCTTTAGAAAGAGAGCTACAAGATGACAACAAATAAAAAAAAAATAAAAAAATAACCTCTTACACATTAAAATAAAACCTAAATACACTTTAGATAAAGTATTACAAATACAAACAAAACATTAAAACAATATCAATGCTTACAAAATTATTGGTACCTCAAACCCAAGTCCAACCCTTAAGTCTCTATATTTAAAATCACTAACAGAAAATAATACTGATGATTCTAAATTAAGGAATGCTAGTCTAAATCTTAAGCCTGTCTCAATAACATTAAAAGGATTAGTTATTTTGCTATTACCAGCTAAATTTCCTACATAAACAGGATCTGCAACTAAAGATTTATCACCAAAACCTGTAAATAAAGTAGCCGCTAAATAATAAATATCATATTTAACAAAGAATCTTGGTATCATTCCTACACCAAAACTAACAGGAGAAGATAAATCTTTTAAAGCGCCCACATCCTTCAAAATGCTCCGCCCAAGATTTATACCAAATCCAAGCTCAAATCCATAATAAAAATCACTGCTAGCAATAGGAAGACCAACTTGAAAATACCCTTGAACACCAGTGCTAAACAAAGGTGACAATTTTTTTCTCAAAGCATCATTTAAAATAGTGCCTGGAGTTGAAATTTCAGAATGAAATTTCAAAAAGTCCTTTTTATCATTAATTCCAAATTCTTTTAATCCATCAAATAACCATTCCTCTATCTCAATAAAATTCGTCATTGCTTTCTCGAAAGGAGTTAAAACTTTACTCACCCCCAATCCATCTGCATCTAAAATTTGAAATAAAGAGTTGCTCTTTATTTCCTTAAATAATTTCGATAAACGTTCTTTCTTAACACCAATATCATTGTGTGAATCTAAATTTAGTAATTTCTGAATTGATTTTAGCGAATTAGTCACCTCAGATGAATTTATACCAGATAGTCTTGAACTAAAATATTCAGGATCCTCAAAATGTAATTTCATAAGAGCAACTGCACTTGCTTTACTAGCAGCACTGAAATCAAATGAATTATAAACAAATGAACGAGAAATATTAAAAAATTTATTCTTATAAAGATCCAAGATAGATAAAAATTCAACACTCATCAACTTATCCAAAACCGTACCGGTCTTTTTATTAAATAAAAAAAACGATTCAAGGCTAACTTGAGTATTAAAACCTGCTGAAAAATAAAAAACTTTAGAATAAGACACATTGAAGACTAAAAAAAACATTATAGATATTAATGATTTTTTCATGTTTTCTCAACCTTTCTCAAATTTAAATTTAAGAAGATTATAATTTTTATTACAAAAAAAATCAATACAAAGCCTCCTTTAAAATTGCATTTAATTAACTCAAAACAAACAGAAGGACTTACCAAACAAGGAAGTCCTTCTTTCATTACTAATTCAATGACTAAAACTAAAGTTTCTCTTGATCATACTTGTTAAATATATGTTCTGTCAAATATTTACCAACTGATTTTCTCTCTTGCACAAGCTTAGATATCATACTAAAATGTCTTGGCTCAATCTTAAAATATTTATAAGCTCTTCCGTCCTTAAAAAATACAGAAAGTTCAGACAAAGCAGAATCATAATCCACTTGATGTATTTTGCTCAATTCATGAGATATTGTTAAAGTATTCAAACTTATACCCTCCAATGATTATTCTTAGGAGTATAAAATATAAAGTAAAGAAAGAGTAAATTCATTAAATGTTAAGCATTTTTAATCAATAAAATCAAAATTTACTAAATGATATATTCCTTATAACTAATTGTATACTGCTAATAAAATTTAGTCAAGTAAATCTGTAAATAACTAAATCATCAACCACAAGATTAAATCAAAAAATAATTGAGTTTTTTGATAAAAAATATCTTTTCTTAATCTCTTTTTTACAATTTATTACAACCACTAAGATGATTTTAACTAAAGACACGTAAATTCTTATACTAAAAGCCATTAAAATATATTAAGATTACCTTTTAGAAAATACAATTCTTTTAAGTCAAACCAATTAAAACAATTTCAAAATGGACTTTTTTTAAAAAATAATGTAGAATGTCCAGGATAAGTAGTGTTCTAATTAATATATACTCAGGAGGAAAAGTAGTCCATGGACTATCAAAAATTGCGAAACATAGGCATTAGTGCCCACATTGATTCAGGAAAAACCACACTTACAGAACGTATTCTTTTTTATTGTAACAAAATTCATGCTATTCATGAAGTAAAAGGTAAAGATGGAGTTGGGGCAACAATGGATTCAATGGAACTTGAAAGAGAACGAGGCATTACAATCGCATCGGCTGCAACTCATGTTGAATGGAAAAACCATCCGATCAACATTATTGACACTCCAGGCCACGTTGACTTCACAATCGAAGTTGAACGTTCACTTAGAGTTCTAGATGGAGCAATACTTGTTCTTGATTCTGTTGCAGGAGTACAATCTCAATCAATTACAGTCGATAGACAATTAAAAAGATATAATGTACCACGCCTTGCTTTCATAAATAAATGTGACAAAACTGGAGCAAATCCTAATAATGTAAAAGATCAGCTTAGAGACAAGCTTGATTTAAACTCAATTTTAATGCAAATTCCAATCGGACTTGAAGACAAGCATATGGGAGTTGTCGATCTTGTTTTAATGAAAGCCTACTATTTTGAAGGCAAAGATGGAACAGAAATTATAGAAAAAGAAATTCCTGCTGAGCTACTCAATGAAGCTAAAGAAAAGCGAAAAATAATGCTTGATGCCTTATCCGACTTTAACGATGAGCTTATGGAACTTCACCTAGAAGGACAAGATGTGTCTACAGAAACAATATACAATGCTGTTAGAACAGGTACTTTGGCTTTAAAACTTTGTCCTGTATTCATGGGTTCAGCTTATAAAAACAAAGGTGTCCAGCTTCTGCTTAATGCTGTAACTAGATTTTTGCCTTGTCCTTATGATGTTAAAAACGTGGCACTCGACCTAAACGCAAATGAAAAAGAAATTGAACTTAAAATTGATGATAACCTACCAACTGTAGCTCTAGCCTTTAAATTGGAAGATGGACAATACGGACAATTAACTTATGTAAGAATATACCAAGGAGTATTAAAAAAAGGACAAGAACTAATAAATTCAAGAACTTCTAAAAAGTTCAAAGTTGGAAGACTTATTAGAATGCATGCCAATAATACTGAAGACATTGAATTTGGATGCAGTGGAGATATTGTTGCATTATTTGGAATAGAATGCGCCTCAGGTGATACATTCTGTGATCCTTCAATTAATTATTCAATGACATCAATGTATATTCCAGAACCAGTAATATCTTTATCAATAAAGCCTAAGGATAAAAAATCAGCTGATAATATGGCAAAAGCTCTTGGAAGATTTACAAAAGAAGATCCTACATTTAAAACTTATGTAGATGCTGAATCAAAAGAAACAATAATACAAGGCATGGGTGAATTACACTTAGAAGTTTACATTGAAAGAATGAGGAGAGAGTTTAAGGCAGAGGTTGAAACAGGAATACCTCAAGTAGCATACAGAGAAACCATTACAGATAAAGCAGAATTTAATTATACTCATAAAAAGCAATCAGGAGGTGCAGGTCAATTTGGAAGAGTTGCTGGATTTATGGAACCACTTGATACAGAAGAGCAAACTTATGAATTTGTCAATCTTATAAAAGGTGGAGTAATTCCAACAGAATACATTCCATCATGTGACAAGGGATTCCAAAAAGCTATGGAAAAGGGAACTTTAATTGGTTTCCCAATTACAGGAATCAAAATTACAATTAATGATGGGCAATACCATATTGTTGACTCATCAGACATTGCCTTCCAACTTGCAGCAATTGGAGCATTCAGAGAAGCTTACAATAAAGCAAAACCTACAATACTAGAACCAATAATGAGAGTAACTCTTGAAGGTCCAACCGAATTTCAAGGAAATATGTTTGGACTTTTAAACCAAAGAAGAGGAATAATTTTAGGCTCTACTGAAGAGGGAAGTTTCTCAAAAGTTGAAGCCGAGGTTCCATTAAGCGAGATGTTTGGATTTTCAACGGTTCTAAGATCGTCCACACAAGGAAAAGCCGAGTTTTCAATGGAATTTTTAAGATATGGCAAAGTTCCAAGTGCCATATTTGCTGAATTATGTAAAAAATTTAATGAACAAAATAAATAGGAGGGATCATTATGTTTGAATTAAGTCAAGTCAAACAAGAAATAAGGATAAAAAATAAATTTCTGGCTCAAGTTTTTGGATTAATGGCAGTTGGTCTTTTAATATCTGCAGTATTTGCATATACAACATCTGAAAATGCAACAATGAGAGCTATAATATTTGCAAATCCAATGTTGTATATAACAATGATACTTGTACAGTTTGGACTTGTGTATGCAATAAGCGGAGCAATAGAAAAAATATCAAGTAGCACAGCAACAGCACTTTTTTTAGGATACTCAGCTTTATCAGGAGTAACACTATCTTCTGTGTTTATGATATACACCCAAGGTTCAATATTTTACACATTTGGAATCACTTCTGTAACTTTTCTTGCAATGTCTTTTTATGGATACACAACAAATACAGATCTTACAAAAATGGGAAGTTATCTCATCATGGGCTTGTGGGGCATCATTATTGCATCAATTTTTAACATATTCTTAAGAAGTTCAGGTCTTAATTTTTTAATCTCAATTATAGGTGTGATATTATTTACAGGTTTAACAGCTTACGATGTTCAAAATATTTCCAAAATGAATAGAATGTTAGAAGATGATACTGAAATTAAAAACAGAATGGTCATTGTAGCATCCTTAAAGCTTTATCTAGATTTTATAAATCTATTCCTATATTTACTAAGATTTTTAGGACAAAGAAGAGATTAAAAGTAAACATCTAAAGTCAAAGTAAAAATGAATGCTTCATTAAGCATTCATTTTTAGGAGTTAAATTGAGCATTGACACCCTAGAATTTGAAGAAAGTAATACCCAAAATATTATAAGGAGCAGCTTTGAGTTTGAAGGATATATCGAAAGCAATAAACCAATAATTATTGAAGGAATGCTTAAAGGACTCATAAATTCCACGAACTCAATATATCTAAGAGAAAAAGCTAATGTGGAAGCTGAAATTAAGTGTAAAAATTTCCTAAATCATGGAACAATGAAAGGAAATGTAGATGCTTCAGAAACAATAAAAATTTACAAAACTGGAAAATTAATCGGAGACATTAAAACAAAAGAACTATTCATAGAGTCAGGAGCACTATTTAACGGAAATTGCGAAATGGAGAAAAAATGATAAATAAAAGCTTTTGCTTAAAAATAATTATCATGTTACTTTCTGGTTCAAACCTAATAAAAGCAGAAGAAGAGAAAGAAGATTCTCTTTTACTCTACAGACAAGGCAAATTCCAAGAAGCAATTATAAATACTCAAGAAGAGCTAAAATATAAACCAAAAAATTTAGATGCAAGATCAATACTTATATGGAGTCTAATAGCAACAGGTGAATACAAAAGAGCCGAACTAGAATCCATTAAAGGTCTCGAAATAAATAAATATGACCCAAGAATAATCCAAGCATTGGGAGAAGCTTATTTTTTTCAAGGACAATATAACAATGCTCTCAAATATTTTCAAAAATATATTAGTTTTGGGTCAAATGGGGCACGAATAGTCAAAGTCTATATTTTAATCGCAGATTCTTTTTACAAACTTGAAAGATATAACGAGGCTGACTTCGCATATGAAAACGCTTTAAGATTTTTGCCAAATAACCAAAACATACTATTAAAACTTGCAAAATCAAGACTTAATGCACAAAACAAAATCTTAGCAAAAGATACTTTAATAAAATTACTAACCCTAAATCCCAATCATTCAGAAGCAAAAAAGCTACTAGAAAAGATAGAAAAAAGTAATCATAATTCTTGACATTATATCTACAAGTATTTATCCTATTTATTAGTTTATTAATAAAATGGAGGGCTGCTAGCTCAGATGGTAGAGCAACGGATTCTTAACCCGCAGGTCACAGGTTCAAGTCCTGTGCAGCTCACTTAAATAAGTTAAATCGGGTTATTTTGCAATAAGCAAAGTATTGACATGCCTTTAAATAAATGTTATAATTAACTTTGGCAGATTTAATTATTTTCGGGCTCATAGCTCAGCTGGTAGAGCATCGCCCTTTTAAGGCGGGGGTCGTAGGTTCAAACCCTACTGAGCTCAATTCTTTGTCCTCTTCGTCTATCGGTCAGGACTCCAGGTTTTCATCCTGGCAAGAGGGGTTCGATTCCCCTAGAGGATGTAATAAAAAACATCTTGCTAGCTCTCTTTTTTACTAATGAACACATGTTACGATTGGAAAAATATTCTAGCAATATTAGTTTTATTAGCAAATTATCAAGCATTATATGAAAATAAAAATAAAAAAAACTCCCTAATCATCAATGGCAATAAAACAGTAACATACTGTAATAAAAAAGCAGTAAGTTGCTGCATCATACTAAATCTCCAGATCAATGAAAATGCAAGCATAGAAATCAACACTCAAGACAAAAATTTTTCATATGATATTCCAAAAATAGTTAATCAAGACAAAGAATTAACAATAGAAATTAAAATGGATAATATCAAATCTATTAGTCTAAATAACGCTAAAATAAAAAACTCAAATATTCAAACAGCAAGGTCAAGTCTTCAGAAATTTAAAATACTCATTAGTCAAAATGAATATTCTATTGAATTTAATCTTACCAAAAATATGTTTCCTATCTTAGGCTTTAAAGCAAAAGAAAAAATATCAAGCCCCATACTTGCAAACTTATATTCAGAAAAAGAATCACAAAAAATAGTATTATCTAATTTAATAAAGTACACATCACTAGAAAATGAAAATGACAAAATAAAGTCTACTAAAAACAACAATATGATTCAAATACTAGAAATTGGATATATTAACATGAATGCTTATTATGATATAAATAAACCAATAAATTCTGATCTAAAATTCATCTTAAACTATAAAAAAGAAAATTACAGAAGAGATGCATTTGAACTTTTTAATCTAATCTCAGAACCTAACATATATGTACTAAAATTCAAGAATCTCAAATATCAGTCTTTAATGTTAAAAAGAATAGCATTTTTCATAGAGAAAAAAGAATTTAGAGGCGTATTACTTTCAAACAATGAACTAAAAAACAAAATAGGATGGAGAGGACACGATTACAGACTTCAAGACATAATTACATTTTTCAACAAAGCACAAAAATTAAATATCAAATTAAACAAAGAAGAAATAATTTTAAAAAATCTAATTATAATCAATAAATTAGCATACATTGAAAATAATACAATTAAAATCAAAGATAAATCAAAAAATATTGCATTTGCAGCTTATTCAGAAGACGAAACTATACTCAGCATGGATCAAATCACAATATTTATGCATGAAATCTTACACATGTATTACTTTATAGACAAGAATTTTAATAAAGCAATCTCTAATTTCTGGAGTAAAAATGTTATACAAAAAGATAAACAAGCTTGGATTCAATTTTTAGACAGTAAAGATTATGATACTAATTATCAATATCTAATAATAAACGAATTCTATGCTTATATCACCCAACTTCCAAAAGAAGAAACTGCAACCTATTTAATTAACACCAACTATTTCCCCAAGTTTGGACTAAATAGATACGATAAATGGGCTAAAAAATTAGAAGCATTATTATGGGAAACAAAAGGATTAATAGCTGGAGAACTATTAATCCTTTTCAAAGACAAAATAAAAAAAGAGCAAAACATGTAGCTCCAAAAATTCAAACTAATTACCCTTCTCAGGAATTAACACAATCTCTGCTTTCTGCTCCAAATCAATTTTCTTAAATAACTTATTTATAACGTCCTTACTCAAATTATTTTCAATAAATTTAACACCTAAAGAAGATCTCAAATCATTATTCCAAAAAACTGAAAATAATATCTTTGAAATCCAATACCCACTAGATTCAGAACTAATATTATCATTTTTAATAATATTTTTCTTGACATAATCAAAATCCTGATCTGTAAAACCTGTTTTTTGTTTTTCTACAATATATTCATTAACAACCTTTAAAACATTATCAAGAACTTTAGGATCAACTGCAAAAGATATAATGATAAAACCATCTGAATTAGAATGTTTTCTAATGACATAATCAAAAGATGCTCCTATTGAATAAACACTAGACATCTTCCTTCTAACATTCTTAACAAGATCATCAGTCAAGAGCAATGATAAAGCATCATAATTCAAAGTATCCGAAGGTGAATAGTTAAAATTAAAAGGATAACAAATATGCACAAAACTACTTGCATCTTTACCCTTTTTTACAACTATTCTATCCGTACCTCTCTTATAAGAATAATCTATATCTTTAAACTCATCCAATTCTTGAGAATTTAAATTACCTAAATACTGTCTTGAAAGATTTTTTATTATCTCTAGGTCAACATCTCCCACAAATATAAATTTAAATTTATTTGCATAAGTAAATCTCTTTTTATAGAAACTTAAAAGAATATCCTTTGATATATTTTTCAAATCAGCTTCTTGAATATCTCTCAAACGATAATCATCATTGTTATAAAATCGTCTAATAGCACTATAAAACAAATGTTTAGAATCATTTTCCTTGCTCTTAATATTTGCTTTCAAATCAGTAATGATATTTTGCAAAACAATATCATCTATTTTTGGCTCATTAAATGTAAAGTATATAAGCTTAAAAAGAGTTTCAAGATCTTTTATATCAGCACTACCCTTAATGCTTGACATTTGCTCACCAACTGTTGGAATTAAACTTATACCTTTACCTGACAAATATTTTTCAAATTGAAGTCTAGAATAATCTCCATACCCCGAACTAGAAACTATTCTTGGAGCCAAAGACAAAACGGGCACAAGATCAGGATTCTCACTTAACAAACCACCCCAAGAATACGCACTAAAATTGACTACATTTTTATTACGTCCATTATGTTTAAAGTAAACTTCAACTCCATTTTCCAGCATAAAGGATGAAATTCCCTCAGATAATTCTTTCTCTTCAACAATATCTTTGCTTTCCAAAGACTTCTTAAAGAATTCTTTCTGAATTGATACATCATTATAAGGTTTAATCTCTTTAACCAAAGCAGAGTCACGTAATGCGTTAATCTCTTCAAGAGTCAAATTAGGATGAGATTTCTTAGAATAAGAATAAAAAATAGCCATATCATCTATGGTCGCTTCCTTCTTAGCCAAATCTAATATTGCTCTTATACTAATCTTATTTAGATAATCAATAGCAATATCAAAATACTCATTCATATCAAACATCTTAGAACCTTGAAAAGCAATGTTTACTAAACTATCCTCAATACTAGATGAAGATCGCTTATTAATGTTATCTTTACTTAGCTTATAATTACTTATAAGTTTAGATTTGACCTCATCAATTTCTCCCTGCGTAAAACCAAATCTCTTGATTCTCTCAATTTCATAGAAAAACCCTTCTATCCCTTCTTTGAAATGCTCTGGGTTAATCTCAAAAGAAATTTGATCAACTAAAATATAATTGTCATCTGATTTCAATTCTGAATCAATCTTATTAAATGATATAAAATTATTTGTTCCAGCAGTCTTTAAATCGTAAAATCTATTTTTAAAAAGACTTTTTAATAAAATTTTATCAACAAATCTTTTAACATCATCAACAGTGCCAAAACTATTGTTAACACTCTTTTTAAGAATAAAATTTATGCTAGGAAATGGCGTCTCAAAATCTTCTATACTTATAAATTTTTCATTTATTACCGTGTCTAAATTTATTTTAATCTTCTCAAGCTTACCTTCCGGTTTCTCTAAAGATGAAAACCGATCTATTACTTTCTTTTCAATTTTACCAGGATCAATATCTCCTACAATAATGACACTAGTAACATCTGGTCTATACCATTTTTTATAAAATTTCTTAAAGTCTTCTGACTTAAAAGATAAAACTCTATCTTCAAGTCCAATAGGAAATCGAACTGCGTACTTACTACTACCCAAAACAAATCCAAATACCTTTTCATTAATCCTACCTAAATAATTATCCTTCAGCTTCTTTTCTTCAAGAATAACATTACGTTCTTTATCTATTTCTACTTCATCAAATTCGATCTGAAAAGCCCAGTTTCTTAACAAATTCAAAGCTTCATCAACTTCTGATTCATTACTACTATCTGGCAAATTAAGATTATAATAAGTTTTATCAAAACTAGTATAAGCATTAATATCTGCTCCAAATTCCATCCCAAATTTTTTAAGAACTTCAAAAATACCCTCACCACCAGGATAATCCTTTGTACCCTTAAACGCCATATGTTCAAGATAATGCGCCAAACCTCTCTCATTTTCCTCTTCATTTAAAGATCCAACATTAAATAAGATTCCCATATAAACAGCCTTAGCAGGAACTTGATTGGCATAAATATAATATTTAAGTCCATTTTTAAGTTGACCACTTAATAAGTTTTTATTCACCTTTAATTTAGAAGACGAACAAGATAAAACAATAAATACCAAAATTAAAAAGATAAATTTTAACACATCAATGTCAATATACTTATGTCTCATTTCATTTTCCTTGCATTTAAATTCATTTCTATATTATAAGCTTTTTTAACTTCCTTAAGAATAGATGAAAATCCAAAATCATACCAATCTTTCACACCCTTTAACCTAGAAACAGGAAACAATTCATAAAATAAGAATAAAAGTTCTTCCTTTGATAACTTTGAAATATCATTAAAGTAAACTCTCTTATTAAATTCCTCAACATAAACAAAAGATCCAGACTTATCCAAAAGAAACTTACTAAAATCAGGGTATAAAATACTTGCATTATAAATTTCGATGGTAGAATGTCCTCTTGATATGCCATCATAGCCTTTAAAAGGCAATGAATTCAAAATAACAAAATTACCATCTTGAATGCCTATATTTCGACCATCTAAAGTTTTCAAAAATCCATCATTATCATCACAATAAATAAAAATATTTAAAGCCTCTGATGCTTTTGATATAAATTTTGCATTATTACAATTCTTTAAATGTTTTAAATCACTAATATTTTGCACATTATCTGATTTATCACTGCCACTTAAAATTTTCACACCCCTCTCAATCAAAGCCTGCTTGGCCAAATCAATATACGTAAAAAGTTCATTATTCTTAGTAAAATATTTATCTCTGTCCAATAAGTAGAGCACACGTAAGAGCTCTTTCTTCTCAAGACTGCGATAAAAATCAATACTCTCTAAATTAATCCCAAAAATAAAACCCTGAATAAACAAAATAAAAATAATTGCAAAATACATATACACCTCTTATACTAATTTAAATCCAAAAAAACAGGACAATGATCACTCCCCATTACTTCACTTAAAATTAAAGCATTTCTTATCTTAGATTTAAAGGTTCCATTAACAACAAAATAATCAATCCTCCAACCTATGTTACGTGATCTCGCCTTTGTTCTATAATCCCACCAAGTATAGTTACCCGGTTCCTTATTAAAAATTCTAAAGGTATCAACATAACCTTCATTTAAAAAACTATCCATCCAAGTAGTCTCTTCAATGTAAAAACCAGCAGATTCTCTGCTGGTTTTAGGATCAGATAAATCAATTTCTGTATGAGCAATATTAAAATCACCACAAATGATAATGTCTTTGCCAGAATTTACAAATGAACTTGCAATAGACTCAAGATTCGTTAAAAACTCAAGCTTATAATTAAGTCTTTTTCTTAAAGCTTGAGAATTAGGAAAATACGCATTAATAAGGATAAAATCAGGATAATGAACAATCAAACATCTTCCCTCCCTATCAAATTTTTCTATATTCATAATCTCTAATTTAATAGGTTCAATCTTTGAATAAATACCAACTCCACTATAACCCTTTATTATGGATTTCGAAAAGTACGAATAATATCCTTTAACATTAATAAGCTCTTTTGGTAACTGTTCTTTGCAAGCCTTAGTTTCCTGAAGACATAAGATATCCGGACTATATTTTTCAATAAATTCAAGAAAACCTTTACCCAAAATAGCTCTTATTCCATTTACATTCCACGAAATTAAATTCATAAATTGTCTACCAACTCGAGTTAAACATGTATCCTCAAACCATCATAAGCCAAATAAATATCTTCTCTTTTTAGATAGTCAAATTCTTCATGCATTATATCATGTGCAATGTGTGTAAAATAAGCAATTTTAGGACTTACTTTTTTCACTTCAATAATAGCATCATCAAAATGAAGATGTCCGGGATGAGGATTGATCCTTAAAGCATCTATTACAAGAACATCTAATCCCTTTAAATAATTGTAAGAAATCTCAGGAATAAATTTAACATCAGTAAGATATGCTAGATTATTTATTCTATATCCTAAACTGATTATATCTCCATGCAACAAAGGAATTGGGATTATATTTATTCCTCTAAAAACAATTTGTTGTAAATCAACTGCCAAATTAGGAATAACATTAGCTCTCCCACTTATAGATGTTTTTGACGAAAAATTATGCGGAAAAGCATTTTTAATATGTTGCATTGCACTATCTCGAGCATAAATGGGCAAAGGAGAAGTTCTTGTGTAAAATTTAATATCATCAAGACCCATAATATGATCATAATGCTCATGAGTATATAATACCAAATCTAACTTAACGACATTTTCTCTTAAAAGCTGAGTTCTAATATCAGGGCCTGTATCAATTAATAAATTCATTCCATGCAAACTGAGAAGAAATGAACTTCTAAGCCTTTTATTTTTACCATATTTTGAACTACATACCTTACAACTACAATTCAACATAGGAATACCACTTGATGCACCAGTTCCTAAAAAAATTCCCAACATGTATTACCACTACCTTTTTAAAGGGTCCAATTAGATTATAATAAAACCAAACATTAAAAATAAGATATCAAAAAAATAAAAGGTAATAAATATCTTAAATAGAATGAACACAAAGCAAAAATATTTAACCTAACCTAAAAAACAGTGTAATACTAAAAAATAAAGTATTTGGAAAATAACTTACAAACTACACTACTCATAATCATTTATGATTCTAAATTCTAATTTGATATTTTCAACCACAATATCAATCATCAATTAAGGTTAAACAAAATAAACAACGCTTAAATTATACCATTATTATTTGCTTTATAACTCAATAAATTATGTTGTAAATAATATTTTTATGCTTATAATTAGTTAAGGAATAAATTATTTTTTATGAATGAACAATATTATGAAGTAATATTTTTACTCAGCTTTAGTATATTCTTAGCAATAAACTTATTCAATTTTAAAAGAGAATTTTCTTATGAAGATTATTTTATAATTTTTCCAGGAATCTTTTTTATAATTACGCTATATCTAACAGAAATCAGACCATTAATGTTCTATGTTGGGACAATATTCTTATTCTTTTTAATAACAACTGCTATTAAAACTATAAAAACAATAATTCTTAGAAGAAGACAATATAGTAAAGACAATAAAATTAAAAGAATCATTTTGAATATCCCTTTTAAAATAATGATAATACTACCATCAATCATGATTGTACTTATCGCAACAGTATTTTCATACCTTGGCTTATTTATAAATTATCCAGAAGATGTAAATCCTAGCTACAGAGTAGGTTTTACAAAAATCAAAGATCAAAAGAATAATTTAAACCTATCAATTTGGTATCCAATTAATCTTACTATAGGATTTAAACGTCAAAATCCTTTTTTGTTTTATAAATTCAACCCATTTTTCATAAATGAAATGAATTATCTTCCTCGATATGAAAACGTATATAAAGATGCTCCAATTAGCAACAATCAAAAACTATATGATAGTATCTTAATAATTCTACCTTTTTATTCTCATGATTCAATGTTTAAATCATTTGTAAACAGACTAGTTAAAAAAGGAAACATTGTCTATCTATATGCGCCAAAATACAAACATATCAATACTAATAATTTTATTAAAAATGACAATGCAGGCTTGCTAACTCATACTTTAAATGCAACTATTAAGTATTTAGTAGAACCTATCAAAATCTTCAGCGATAGAAAAGATATAACATCTGAAGTTTCAGAGATTCAAAATGTTCTCGAACTTATTAAATCAACTCAAAAATTAAAATTTCTAGGCCTGAGAATTAATTTAAATAAATTAATTCTAATTACAATGGGAAACCAAGCAAATATTGCAAATTCAATAATAAGCACAAATAAACAAATATATAAATATATAAACATTGGTGGTAAACCTCAAAACTTAAATATAAAAACATTGCAACTATTAATAAATCAAGATGAAAATGAATGGGAAAAAGCAAACGTAGAGCCATCTCCTATAAAAATAATAAACATGAATAATATTGGCGAAATTTCTGATTTTATCTTCAGTAGAAGATATTTAGAAAGTTTCAATTTTTTTAAAGATAAAAACTTAATGCTACAAAGATTTAATCTTATAATCAATGAAATAAATAAATTTATTGAAGAAAGAGGATCTTAAAATGCCAAAGATATTTTTACTGTTAGCAATATCTTTAATGTTACTAACAGTAAAAGGTTACTGTATTACAGAAATAATTGAAGTAAACACTGAAATACAAAAAGAAAAATATATTCCTTTTCTACTAAGTAAAGGTAAAAGTCAAATAGAAGATCTTGTTAAATATACATTAAAAATGAATCCCCACCTTGAAACAGAATACGTTAAAACAATTGCACAAACTTATATAGATGAAGCGCTAATTGAAGGAATAAATTATGATATTGCCTACGCTCAAATGCTACTTGAAACAGGTATTTTAAAATTCAATGGTATTGTTTCTAAAGAACAACACAATTTTTCAGGCATAGGAGCTACTGATAAATTCACAAAGGGTAGTTCTTTTCCTAACATTAAAGAAGGAATAAGGGCCCATATTCAACATTTAAAAGCTTATGCTTCAAGTCAAAATATAAAATCCAGTATGGTTGATCCCAGATTTTACTTAGTAAAAAGAGGTTCTGCTCCAACAATATATGATCTTACCGGGAAATGGGCAAAAGATAAACTTTACGATAAAAAATTAAAAAAAATATTGCTTGGACTATTAGAATTCGACAATGCAAAAAGATAAGAATACTATATTAGAAGTATTAGAAATTATATACAGTAAATATAATAAACGAGAATTTGTTCATCCTGATCCCCTAGAATTTTTATACAAATATACTACAAAAGAAGATATTGAACTTGTGGGTCTTATTAGCTCCTCATTAGCACTAGGAAGAGTTGAAAAAATATTATCAGCAATTGACACAGTTTTAAAACCACTTGGGAATAAGCCCTCAGAAACACTCAAGATACTTAAAAAAAAAGATTTAGACATAATATACAAGGACTTTATTTATAGATTTTTCAAAACAGAAGATATTGTAAAACTACTCATGTCTTTTAAGAGAATAAAAGAACATTATTCAACAATTGAAAATTTACTCTATAACATTTACAAAAAAAATGAAAATTTCATATCAAGTTTAGACGATCTAATAACACAGATGGAAAACCTCAATGGACAATCATTTGGCATAATACTGCCAAAACCTTCAAAGGGGAGTGCCTGTAAGAGATTATTTCTATTTTTAAGATGGATGATAAGGAAAGATGAAGTTGACTTAGGAATTTGGGATAAATTCAGCTCATCAAATTTAATAGTTCCAATGGACATTCACATGACAGATATCTCATCAAAACTATTTAACATCCAAATCAATAAAAATATAAGTCTTAAAAAAGCAATAGAAGTTACAAAATACTTTGCAAAAAACAATAAAGACGATCCTGTAAAATATGATTTTTCTTTAACCCGTTTTGGAATAAACAGAAAATTTAACAAAAAAGAATTATTTACAAATATTTTCAAGCATTAAAAAATATCTATATCTAACTTTAATATAAGTTATATCAAAACACTATAACTACAGTTTTTCAAAAATTGTTACCTTTAAATTTGCAGTATTAATAGTATTAATAATTGCACACAAAAACATTTGCCAATATAAATACTAATAATCTCCTTTAAATGCATTCCCTAAAATTCTAATTCCTTCAATAGTCAAATACACATTATGAACAAAATCTATGCTTATTAAAGGTAAAATCAAATAAGAATTTCCGCCTGTTATTATCAACTTAAATGCCCTATCATAATCACGCACAAGTTCATAATAAACACCTTCTATTAAATACTTGTACTGATAAATGACACCACTATTTACACTATCAATTGTTGAAACACCCAGCAATTCTTTCGGTACTGTAAGATTAAAATTTTTTAAAAGATACGCACTATGAACTAATGAATTCAAACTTGTGAAAGGTCCACCATTAATAAGACCACCGAGTATTCCTTCTTTCCTGCTAATAGCAAAAATCGTACAAGCAGTTCCAAGATCTACTACTAAAGCATCATGAACATTATAAAACTCAATAGCTCCAACAAGATTTGCAAAAACATCTGAACCTAATACAAATCGACGACTATTATAAATATTAAAACTTAAGTTATAATTTAAATCAAATCTAATGAACAAAGGATTTATCTTATAAATAGAAACAATAACATTTATGAATACCTTATCAATAACTGGCACAACACTACTTACAAATACCTTATCAACCTTACAGTCAAACTTACATTTAAGAAAATCATAAAGCTCCTTGAAACTCAAATCACGTCTTGTTCCAAGCTTGCAAAATACCTGAATTTTATTAAACTCATACAATGCAAAAGATATACTTGTATTGCCAATATCAATGATTAAACAAGATGTACCAAAAAATTTACTCATTAACATTCCTAATTAACTTTACATTATCAAATCTTAATAGAATATTAGTATCACTTATTCTTTTAGGTGTTATTTTTAAAACCAACATCTTATTATCAAAGTAATATCTCCATCCATCAGAATATATGTAAAACTGAGGATCAGTGAACCAATTAATATCCCTAAATCGAACCAAAGTAGGATTTGAAATACCTTTAAAAAATAAATACCCAGGTGAATTTAAATTACGCTCAAAATCAATAGAATAAAAAGCATCAGAAAAGTTAAAATTTACAATTTTTGACGCAGCATAAATCCAATTACCAACTCCAATATTTGGAAATAAGCTGAACTTTGGAATATAATCATTATCAAAAATATCAGCATAATAATCTTCACAAGGAATCTGATCAACATCAGGCTTAATTAAAGAATAATAAATAGCATTAAAAGCAAAATTTAACATTAAATCATCGCTCAATTGGTAAGCAAGTCTTTTAAGTAAGCCTGAAATCTTCAGTGTATATTTTAAATCTCTAGATAAATCACTCTTATCATCAGAAATATACACTTCTCCATTACTAGTTACAGAAAATAAAGTAGATATAAACTTAGTTAGCTCTCCTTTCAGTCTCCCAATAACAAAATTATCATTATCAAATTTCAAAAATACAAGATAATTAGAAAGCACATTATAAGCTTGAATTAAATTAAATCCAGAAGTCAATATTACTTCTGGATTCCTTAAAATATTTAACGCACCATTTAAAATGGAAACATTTTCAGATAAAAAAATCTTCTCTAAAAGATAAGCATCTTCTTTCAAATATCCTAAAAGCTTATCCAACTCAAGAGAATCAATAAAAGTTTTATTTACAGATAAATAATGCAAAAATTGCTCAAGTTTTTCTTCATCAAGATAATAATTCACACTTAAATATGTCAATTGATCTTTATTAAGATTTATTAAAGATTTAAGCTTTAAAAAAATATCCTCATAATTAGGTCTCATCAAAGACTCAGCCAAAAGATAAATAAATATATCCTCATGAAAAGAATATATATTACCTTTACGCCATCCACCCTTCTTAACACTAAATCTTGACTCGTTAGTCCAAGCATCATAGGCTTTATCTCTAAATAAAGCTAACTCTGAGTCAAAATCCTTCTTATCTACAGTCTTAATTAATGGATATAAAACAGAATAATTTACATCTGAAAGTGTATCCTTAAAAGATGATTTAGACACAAATTCCTCTGACTTTTTAGATTTTTCAATCAAATTACCGATCTGAAAAATTTCTTGAGGACTAACTGAAATTTCCTTTTCATTAATCTTACTATGTTTTCCCAAAAAAACTTTAAAATAGCTATCTGCACCATTAATTATAATATTTTCATCAAATAAAATTTTATAATCACCCTCAATTTCATAACTCATTATCAGTTTCTTAGAAAGATTTGAACTAATATTAAAATTATCATTTGAATCGAACGCAAATAATAAGAAAATATTATTTTCAAAATAAACAAAAATTGCATCATCCTGCACTTTATAAGAAATTGGATACAAATGAAGCCCAGTTTCAGGAATAACAAGTGGCTTGACCTTAGATAAGTTTATCTTAATTCCCCTTAAACTAATAACAAGACTATCCAAAACAGATTGACTATCCTCAAACTTATTGTTAACTAAAAACTTCAAATCTTTTAACAAAAATACACTCGAACTTAAGCCTCTAAACTGAACAAAAACAACCAAAAATAAAAACAATATACCAATCAACAAGTAAAAAAAGCTTAGGCCCAAATATCTTTGCATACAATTCAATATTAATAATAAAGAATTAAAATATCAATATCGGTTGTATAAACGCAAAAAACTTAATAAAATTAATAAAAGCACATATTCATTAACAAAAATAGGAGTAAAGGCAAATGAAGATTCCAAAAAATTACATCCCAGGAACAAATCCATATAAATCTCTTCCTAAGAAACCTATTATTGAATCAAATAAAAAAATATCAAAAAAACAAGAAAAAATAAATTCAGAAATAATGAGTTCACAAGAAAGAATATTGAAATTATACATGAAAAGGTTACAAAAAAAAGAGCAAATGATGCTTCAAAACTTCATCATGGAAGGACATAAAGTTGGTTCTAAGATCTTCAATAACTTGCCAAAAAATTTAAAAGAAATAATAACTATAATGAATATTGAATCTCTAAAAGTGTTACTGAAAAATACAAAAAATCCAATTAAAAAGCTTTATATCAAGTTTTCAAATTGGACACTAAATAAACTATTAAAATCTCTTGATAACTCAAATATCAACCAAAACAAAAAAATGTCTAAAAAAAATACCAAGGAACAAAAAACTAAAAACAAATAAATCCTTACATACTCCCTTAAATAGTTAAGAATACCCCCCCTAACCTATCTTTTAGCTTAAGTAAAAATTGACATGTCAAATTTAAAACATCATATCAACCTTTTTTCAATAAAACTATCTTATATCCCATTATTACTATTTTTACTTAGTTAAGACAACTTTCGGAATAGGAAGTATAATATCACTACCAAAAGCTTTTCTTGAAACTTTAACTATCATAGGACTTTGCCTTCTTTTATACTCACTACCAGAATAAAAGTCCAACACCTTTGTAATTAGTTCTTTGCCAAAAGACTTATACAGTAAATCCAAGGACTTATTTTCAATCAAATATTGACTTAAGATCTCATCAAGAACTTCATATCTGGGAAGAGAATCACTATCCTTTTGATTGAGCTTTAACTCAGCAGAAGGCTCTTTCACAATAATATTAACAGGAATAACCGCTCTTCTTTCTTTTAAATTAATATATTTTGCAAGATTATAAACATCCCTTTTAAATAGATCACCAATTAAAGAAATTCCTCCACAAGAATCACCATAAAGGGTATAATAACCAACAGCAAGTTCACTTTTATTCCCAGTACTTAGAAGCAAAGAATTATTTGCATTACTATAAGACATTAAAAAAAGACCTCTAAGTCTTGATTGAATATTCTCTTTAGTAGTTCCCTTTGTATTAAAATACCCATCAAAAAACTCCAAAGCAGATTTGAACATGCTCTCAATAGGCATATCAATCAATTTAAATCCCAACTCTTTAGCAAGTTCCTTTGCATCAGAAACAGATCCTTTTGATGAAAACCTACTAGGCATAGAAATGCCAACAACTCTATGAGCACCCAAAGCAACACATGCAATATAAGCAACAAGAGCAGAATCAATGCCTCCAGAAACACCTAAATGAACTTTATCAAATCTAGAAATATAAGCATACTCTCTTAAAGCAATTACTAACGCTTCAATAAGCTTATCAAGAATTTCATACTCAGAGTCAAGTTTTAAATCATAAAATCCATCATTAAGTAAAATATCATCTTCAAATTTCCTAGCTTGTTTTATTTTTCCATATTTATTAATAAAAAAACTCAAGCCATCAAATACAATAGAGTCAAAAACACCATACAAATTGGCATAAGCAACTTCCACATTATTTTTAATAGCTATCTCCTTGAAGAATTTAAGTCTTAAGTTATTTTTATCGCTAGTAAAATAAGATTTTGATGGAACTAAAAGATAATCAGATTTATTGAAATAATCATTAAAACTTTCTTCAAATCCCTGAAAAAAAAGCTCATCATTCAAATTCAAGACAGCAATACTTTTTCCCTTATAATCAAACAAAACTGGTATATTGACTTCTTTAGTTGTAAATATAAACCGATGATCACTTACCACAGATATGCAATCTAATAATTTGTCTTCATAGAAACTATAATGCCCAAATACAACACAAAGTCTATCATCAACTTGCTCCTTTATAAAATCAAAGCACTCAAAAGCCTTCCTCAAATATTCTGCTCTATGAAACAAATGCTCATACTCAACACCACCAACAAAAATAAAAGGAAAGACTAAAATATCAACTTTATTTTTAAGGGCATATTCATAAATTTTCTCAAATTCACCTAGGATTTTATCATACTCAAAAAATCTGAACTTTGTCTGCACTATACATACTTTCACAAAGGAAATAATAAGCAATAACAGACAAAGTTACAATAAAGTTCTAAATCATCTTTAAGAATTTTTCAATTTTATCCCTAAAATTAACTGGAGATATCTTAGACTCATATCTATCTACCACTCTGCCTTCTCTATCTATTAAAAATTTAGTAAAATTCCAACGAATTCTTCCCCTTAAGTTCCATGGAGAATGTTCTATAAGATATTTATATAGAGGATGTGCATTTTCACCATCAACATCAATTTTAGAAAAAATAGGAAACGAAACATTATAAACCGTATGACAAAATTTTAAAATCTCACTATCTGACCCAGGCTCCTGAAATCCAAACTGATTACAAGGGAATCCCAATATGAAAAATCCTCTCCTCTTATATATCTTATAAAGCATTTCCAAATCATAATATTGATTTGTATAACCACAATTACTTGCCACATTAACTATAAGTAATACCTTATGCATGTAATCCGAAAGAGAAATCTCAGGCCCTGACGCAAGCCTTACTCTAAAACCATACACACTCATATAAAAACCCCCTCAATATATTCTTTCAAACAAAATTTAAACAAACAAATAAACAATTATTTTTTTACTTTGACAAAAAAGTACACATAGTAATTAATTAATTTCAAAATATGTGTAAATATTATACTAATATAACTTAATAATCAAAATACATTCTTTAAAAATAATTAAAATGAATCAAATTCATAAAAAATTTTTCAATAAAAAATTTGTAAAATCTTCTCTTTGAAGATAAAATGCTTTATAAAAGGAGGCTAAAGTGGAAGAACAAGAAAAATGCGAAGCAACTGAAAAAATTAAAGAACAAGAAAATGACACACTCCCAAATAAAGACAGTTCTAGCATGGAGAAAAAAATTACTGAACTAGAAAATGAAATTTCAAATCTAAAAGATCTGTATTTAAGAAAACAAGCAGAATTTGAAAATTTTAGAAAAAGACTTGAAAAAGACAAAGAAAATTTTATTAAATTTGCAAATGAAAACATAATGAAAGATATAATCAATTTTCTTGACAATTTAGAAAGAGCAATAGATTCATCAAAACAATCAAAAGACTTTGACACTCTATTATCAGGAATTAGTATGATTGAAAATGAAATACTCTCAAGCTTCGACAAAAAATATAGCTTGAAAAAGTTTGGCAAGCCAGGAGAAGACTTTGATCCAAGTCAACATGAAGCAATAAGCATAGAAGAAAAAGAAGGAGCTAAAATTCCTGAAATTGTAGAAGTATACCAAAAAGGATATTGCTATAATAATCGGGTATTAAGAACTGCAAAAGTTAAAGTGGCACAAAGCAAAAATTAATTATTAGAAATCAAAAATAATAAAAGGAGGCTTTATATGGGAAAAATAATAGGAATTGACCTTGGAACAACAAATTCATGTGTAGCTATAATGGAGCATGGAAAACCCGTTGTAATACAAAATTCGGAAGGAGGAAGAACTACTCCATCAATTGTAGCTTATACAAATAAAGGTGAAAGGCTTGTAGGACAAGTTGCAAAAAATCAAATGGTTACAAATCCTGAGAATACCATATATTCAATAAAAAGATTCATGGGAAGAAGATTTGATGAAGTTGAAAGTGAAATCAAAATGGTTCCTTATAGAGTAGAAAAAGGTCAAAACGGAGATGCGCGTGTAAACATTTCTAACATAAAAAAACAAATGTCACCACCAGAAATATCAGCTGCAACTCTTACAAAAATGAAAGAAACAGCTGAAGCATATTTAGGAGAAACAGTTACTGAAGCTGTAATCACTGTTCCAGCCTATTTCAACGATGCACAAAGACAAGCAACAAAAGACGCCGGCAAAATTGCTGGACTTGATGTTAAAAGAATTGTTAATGAACCAACAGCTGCAGCTCTCGCCTATGGAATTGAGAAAAAAAACGAAGAAATAGTTGCGGTTTATGACCTTGGTGGAGGAACATTCGATATTTCAATACTTGAACTTGGAGACGGTGTTTTTGAAGTCAAATCAACCAACGGGGATACTCATCTTGGAGGAGATAACTTTGACGACGAAATCATTAAATACTTAATTACTGAATTCAAAAAAGATAGTACTATTGACCTTTCAAACGATAAAATGGCACTTCAAAGACTAAAAGAAGCAGCAGAAAAGGCAAAAATAGAACTATCAGGTGCTCAAGAAGCATCAATAAACCTTCCATTCATCACAGCTGATGCAAATGGACCCAAGCACTTACAATACACTCTCACAAGAGCAAAATTTGAACAGATGGTAGATCATTTAGTTCAAAAAACAAAAGAACCATGCCTTAAGGCTATCAAAGATGCTGGACTTAAAGCTTCTAATATAAACGAAGTAATACTTGTTGGAGGCTCTACAAGAATACCAGCCATTCAAAAAATAGTAAAAGAAATATTTGGGCAAGAGCCAAATAAGGGTGTAAATCCTGATGAAGCCGTTGCAATAGGAGCTGCAATTCAAGGTGGAATCTTAACAGGAGAAACTAAAGATATGGTACTCCTTGATGTTACACCTCTATCACTAGGTATTGAAACACTTGGCGGAGTTATGACAAAACTAATTGAAAGAAACACTACAATTCCTACCAAAAAGAGCCAGGTATTCTCAACAGCAGCAGATAATCAAACCTCAGTAGACATTAAAGTACTGCAAGGTGAACGTGAAATGGCATCACAAAACAGAATACTAGGTAATTTTATTCTTGACGGAATACCAGCAGCACCAAGAGGAGTGCCACAAATAGAGGTTAGCTTTGACATTGATGCAAACGGAATAGTTCATGTTTCCGCAAAAGATATGGGAACTGGGAAAGAACAAAAAATTCGAATTGAGTCATCATCAGGACTATCTGAGGACGAAATTGAAAGAATGGTTAGGGATGCTGAAGCCCATGCTGAGGAAGATAAAAAACTAAAAGAAAGCATAGAAGTAAAAAACACAGCTAATTCATTAATTTACCAAACAGAAAAATCTCTACAAGAATATGGAGACAAAATAACAAGTGAAGACAAGGAAGCTATTGAAAATAAAATAAAAGCTCTTAAAGATGCATTAGAAGGCTTAGATATATCTTTAATTAAATCAAAAACAGAAGAACTTCAACAAGCTTCTTATAAAATAGCTGAAATGATGTACAAAGACGTTCAAGCTAAATCATCAAATGAAGATAATACTCAAAACAATGCAGGTAGTGAAAGCAAAGAAGCTGATTACGAAGTTGTTGATGAGGATAAAAAATAGTGAAAAAAGATTATTACGAAATTTTGGGGCTCTCAAAAGGAGCCTCAAAAGATGAAATAAAGAAAGCATATAGAAAAATAGCAATTAAATATCATCCTGATAAGAATAAAGACAACAAAGAAGCTGAATCTATTTTTAAAGAAGCAACAGAGGCCTATGAAGTTTTAGGAGATGACAACAAGCGAACTCAATACGATCGATTCGGACACACAGCTTTTGAAGGCGGAGGATCAGGATTTAGTGGGTTTTCCAGCGGATTTAATGGATTTTCAGACATTTTTGAGGATTTTGGCGATATTTTTGATTCATTTTTTACTGGAAGACGTGGACAAGAGAGAAGTAACCAGAATTCAAAGGGTCAAGATATAACGTACCAAATAGAAATATCACTTGAAGATGCTTACCTGGGATATCAAAATAAGATTAATATCACAAGAAATATGTTATGTGAATCTTGCGTTGGAAAAAAATCTGAAAAAGGCACCAGTCCTTCAACATGCAACATGTGTAATGGTAGCGGCAGAGTAATGCAAGGGGGAGGCTTTTTTAGAGTAACAACTACATGCCAAAAATGCCATGGAAATGGAAAAATAGTATCAAATCCTTGTAAATCATGCAAAGGTACTGGAAGTATAAAACATAAAGAAACAATTGAACTAAAAATTCCAGCAGGAATTGATGATTCCCAGCAAATAAAAATGAGAGGAAAAGGCAGTATAAATCCTGACAATCAACAATATGGAGATCTATATATAAGAGTATCTATAAAGCCCCATAAAATCTTCAAAAGAAATAGCAAAGACCTATATGCAACTCTTCCAATAAGCTTTACTCAAGCAGCACTTGGAAAAGAAGTAAAAATACAAACAATAGCAGGAAAAAAGATTGAAATAAAGATTCCAAAGGGTATAGAAAATAATGAACAAATTATCATCAAAAATGCAGGCATGCCAATACTACAGACAGAAAAACTTGGAAATCTCATCTTGATTGTTAAAATAAAAACCCCTCAAAATCTAAGTTACGATGCCACTAACTTAATGGAAGCTTTAAGCAAGGAAATCAAAGACACTGATGAGACAACTTTAAGACCAGTTTAGGTATGTATATTACACACGCCAATTCAATAATTGAAAGCATCAAAAACAATAAAGGGCTTAAATTATATATTTCAAAAACAAGTCCAAAGAGTACAAACATTGAAAAATTAGCAAAAAAATATAACCTTAAAATAATAAAAGTTAATGATCTTGCTAAGGTAATTAAAACCAACAATCATAGGGGCTTTGCATTAAAACTAATTGCTCCAAAATCTAACAATACAAAAAAACAAGATAAAAGTTTAGAAGAATACTTAGAAGAATTTGAACATAAAAACAACGTATTCATATTAATACTTGATGGAATAGAAGATCCTCAAAATTTTGGAGCAATTCTTAGAACATCAGAACAATTTAGAATTGATCTTGTAATTACTAGCCAGAAACGAAGTGTAAAAGACAACTCAACCATCTTACGTACTAGTTCTGGAGCAAGTCAATATGTCAACAAACTGATAGTTTCAAACATAAACAATGTAATAAAACAATTGAAAAAAAATGGATTTTGGATATATGCCAGCGATATTAAAGGAAAGGCAATAAATACCATTAAAATAAATAATAATAAAATTGTACTTATTATGGGAAATGAGGGCAAAGGAATACACAAATTAATAAAAGAAAATTCAGACTTTCTGATAAAAATTCCAACTAGAGGCAAAATAGATTCACTAAATGTATCAGTTTCAACAGGAATCTTAATATTTGAAATAAAAAGACAACTTAATTTGATTTAACACTTTACATAATTAGAGTAAATCTAGTTATTGTAGAAAGTTTCTAAGCTCAACAGACGCCAGAAATCCTTCAGCAGCAGCCGTAATAGCCTGAGCATAAAACTTATTACTAACATCACCACAAGAAAATACACCCTCAACACTAGTCTTAACAAGATCTTGAGTTAAGATATATCCATCTTCATCCAATTCTAAAAATCCCTTTAAAAATTCTGTATTTGGCTTATAACCAATAGCAATAAATACTCCATCTATGCTTAACTTAAAAACAGAATTATCTTTATTATTTACAATCTGAATACTAGATACAAAATTATTTCCATTAACTTCTATTGCATCACAGTTATATAAAATTTCAACATTATATAACTTTTTGACATCTTCCTTTAGCATAGCAATGGCTTTCAAATAATCCTTTCTCACAATAACATATACTTTTTCTAATAACTTACTTAAATAAATAGCTTCCGAGATTGCCGTATTGCCTCCACCGAGCACTGCAACAGTTTTTCCTTTAAAAAGATGGCCATCACAGATCGCACACACAGAAATACCTTTATTCCAAAATAAATCCGAATTCTTAAGAGTATCCAACTTTTTAGGTACTGATCCCACTGCAATAATAACAGCCTTGCTTTTATAAATATAATTATCAGTAAAGAGATAAAAAATATTATTCCTCTTCTCTATGGCACTTACAGTCTCAAGATAAGTGGTAGCACCTAAATTTATAACTTGATCTCTCATATTTGACATTAATTCTCTTCCACTCACACCATTTTTAAAGCCTGGATAATTATATACTTCTGTAGTTGTTGTAAGCTGCCCTCCAGGTTCAGGACCTTCTAAAATAACTGTCTTATATCCACTCATAACAGCATAGATTCCAGCCGTAATCCCCGCAGGTCCTGAACCAACAATGATTACATCCTTAACAGAATTTAGCTCCGTTCTTATAATCTTTTTATTACTCTTTTTTATATCCAGCGATTCAAACTCTAACATTAATACACATCCCCCACTCCCGCCTCACTTGTGAAAATATAACTGTATCCAAATGTCATATAATGACAAAAATATTTGCATTAATTTAAAAACTTATTAAGATTAATCTCTAAAGCACAACATGGGACCATAATTCCAAAATTGCTCAATATGTAAGGTGACACTTCACCAAAATTACCTATAATAGTATCATTAATGAAAATATCAGCACCTCTACCGTCTATATAAAGAGTTCTATTTGATTCTCTTAATTTAACTTCAATATTCAAATAATAAAAAAGAGACGAAACTAAAGAATTAATCTCATTAAATGAAAAATCTCTATCAGCCATTAAAAAAGCCAAATTATCATAAGTAATAGTGCCATCAACACTATTTAAGTCTTTTAAAGCTACCTTACCGATCTCAAAAATCTTATGCGGATAAGGGAAATTGGAACTAATACTCTCAGATTTAAGCAAATCAGGTACTATTGAGGCCCTAATATACTCATAACTCTCTGTCATTGGATTAGCAACACTTAAAAGTTCATTACCCTCAATATTCATCTTCTCAATAAAATCTCTCCTAGACCCCAGATAATTATAAATCATCTCCTGAAATCCCATTCCAATCATTAAATCTCTAATCTTTCTTGAAAACTCTTCTACTTGACTTAATCTTCCTAAAGTAAAACTTTTTGGAAGCTCTGGCTTAAAACTACCCAGTCCCTTGCCTATCATTATTTCCTCAATAACATCCACTTCATGAAGAAAATCATTCCTATAAACAGGAGGAACAATATAAAACTTATCTTGTTCCTTCAAAAAAGCAGATATTCCTAATTTTTTTAATTCAAGACACATATCATTTATTGTTAAATTACTACCAAACATCCTATTAACACTATCAACATTAACATCTACAGTATTTTGAAAATAATAAGGACAAACTATTTCTTTTCCAAATAGAGTCTCCTCAGGAAAAACGGTCTTTATTGGTAAAATCTCAAAACCCATATCATGCAAATCGCAAGAAACAACTGATAAAGACAATAAAGTAGCTTCTATATCAGTTCCTGTAACTTCAATAAATAAATTGGTATCACCTAATTTTAAAGCTCCAATATCATGAGAATTGATCACTGGCGGATAAGAAAGAACCTTATCCTTACAATCTAACAATAAAGGATATTGATCAAAATCTTTAAGAATTGATGCATACTCTATTCCCTTAGGATGTTCCTTATTGATCTCTGAAATAGACATTTCAGTATCCATACCTAGAGGAATAAATTTATACTCAGAGCCACAAGCAATATACCTTAACGGAAATCTAATAGAAGTTAATGAGTAAATTCCCATTGCAACTCTTTTACGTTTTTGTCCATAGTTATTACAAAGCTTTTCCTGCAACTGAATTAAAGTTTCAAGCATTTTTTCATCACAAATCATTCCTTTTGCCAAAAACCCAAAAATAAAAGGCCTAATACTAAATACTTCAGGACTAACCAAAATTTCACCGTAAAATTTCTGCAAATTATCTGCCATTGAGAAAAATCCAAACGAAGGTATTTTACCAAAAAGGTGTATCTTCATTTGACGCACAAGCCCTACACAAGACCACAAATCTGGTCTATTTGTGTCATTAAATTCAATTTTTATTTTATCATTCGACGTATTAAATTCACAAATTTCAGCTTTTGACATTTCAAGGATAGACTCAAGCTCAAAAGTTGTCAAATCTTTTCCCATTTTTTCTAATAAAATACTTTTATAAATTTCAATCTTAGGCATTTATTTTCCCTCGCCTCAACACAACATCACCAATATCATGGGTAAAAAGCTCCCTTAAATCACTTAAACCTAAATGCATTAAAGCCATTCTATCAATACCAATACCCCAAGCAATAACGGGAACATCAATTCCAAAGGGTTTTGTAACTTCTGGTCTAAAAATACCACTCCCACCTAACTCAAACCAACCAAGAACAGGATGCTTCACATGAACCTCAATTGAAGGCTCTGTAAATGGAAAATAAGCAGGAACATACTTGATCTCGGTAGCACCAGCCAGTTTTTTGGCAAAAATTTCAAGAAGCCCTAGTAAAGTTTTAACATTGACATCATTCCCAAGAACAATTCCTTCTGTTTGATAAAAATCAGTGCCATGAGTAGCATCAACTTGATCATATCGAAAACATCTAACAATTCCAAAATATTTACCAGGATTTTTTGCATTAATTAATTGCTTTGCTGATAGCACTGTACCTTGAGTTCTAAGTACCAACCTTTTCGAAATACTTTTGCTAAAATCATATCTCCAACCTCTTGAACCTGTAATGTAACCATTTTCATGAACAGCCTTAACATTAGAAAAATAAGGCTCTGGCAAAGATTGTAATGAATTTGGTTCCTTTATATAATAAACATCCCTTAAATCTCGTGCAGGATGAAATTGAGGCATGAAAAGAGCATCATTATTAAAAAATTCACTTTCTACCAAAGGCCCATCAAATTCCTCAAAACCAAGACTTACAAGATTATCCTTAACGCTAGCAATATACTCTGAATAAGGATTGGCACGCCCAATAAAGGTCTTATTCGACGAAACGTGAATATTATAAGCTCTAAATTTTTTATTCTCATAAGATTTACTTTTTAACATCTCAGGGGTCAACTTTACAATCTCATCACCACCTGTTAGATTATTTTTATTAAGTTCAGATCTTATCTCCACCCCAAACTTAGAAAATTCAAATTTTAAGTCTAGTTTTTCTATTACCTTAAATAATACACTGCTAGCACCCTTCTTCTTAGAATAATTAGCAATAACTAATAATTCATCTTGGGATAAATTATCTTCGAAAAGATCGCAGCACCTAGCTTTTGCAAGTAATTCTTTAACTACTTTATAATTAGAACGCTTTTTCAAATCCTTAACAATAATTTCTTTTCCCAATCCCAAAGAGAGAACCCCCTCCTTAGATAAATTACCAAATGCCTTGCCAGCATCCCTAACATCAACTCCTAATTCTGAAGACAAATTGGCAACTAAAACTGTTTTTCTAGATACAAGATTAACTATCCTCTCTTCAATCGAACCATTATCTAAAGCATCAAAACCTTTTTCAGTTAGACGATAAGACACATTAATCTTTCTAAAAGTTTCCCTAAGAATACCTTTAGAAACAAGCCATTCAATTGTTTTATTGGATTGCCCCTCATTATAAAATAAGTCCTCAGAAAGCCTTAAGGCAAAAATTTCATCTCCCTCCTCATAATTTAAAATTACCTTCATCTCAAGAGGATGTAATGTCTTTATTATATCAAATTTACTTTCCATCAAAGTGTATCCCATTAATCATCACTTTTATTACTAATTCCAAGCTCCAAAATAAGCTCAACCTCTCCAACAGATAATTTAGTAGCCCTTGAAATTTCCAAGACACTCCAACCCTGTCTCATAAGTTTAATGACAGAATCTCTGACTGTTTCATTATTAAGACCAACATTATCCTTATACTTAGATTCTGTTTTTACAAGAATTCCAAGGGTTTTAATTCTCTCCTCCGCAGCAATATTTAAATTTTCTAGTCTCGTCTCAGATTTAGCAACCTTTTCTCTTATATCCCTAGTATGTTCTAATTTATTTTCAATCTCCCCTACCATTTCTTTAAGAGTTTGAACATTATTTAGCACTTCCTGTGATAAATCTTTATTTATTAACAGTTCTGACATAATATCTCTCAAATCAACAAGACTCTGCTGAAACCCAGCACTCTCCTTCAATAAGGCCTGCATTCTATCCTCTATTTCACTTATTAAATCAAAATTTTTATCAACAGATTCTAATGTAGATTTTAATATACTATCTTTATTACTAATCCTATCATAATTGTCAAGGATACTATGTTGCTCTTCCTTTATCTCCCTAAGCTTAGTTTTGTAAATTTGAATTTCATCATAAGATTCTGTAAATTTCTTATATCTCTCTTTAAAGGAAGCATAAAACTCAAGAAATTGACCAAGATCTCTTTTAATTTCCTGTATATCCATTTGATGCATCTTTAAATCATTAAATACTTTAACAACATCTGATGATTTACCTTTAATATCCTCAATTTCTCTACTAATATCTTCAAAGTTATCCTTATATACTTGAACAAGATTAATTTCTTTTGCTAAATTTTCCCGTAACTTTTCCAAGTTATCTTTGAAATAATAAACTTCTTTAAGAATCTCATTATTTCTATGAAGTTCAATTTCAAGCTTTTTAAAATTCTCAAGCTTAGCACTTATGGTAGCATAGCGACTATCAAGCTCTTCTCTCAAATCAGCCTTGTATACAATTAAATTATCCTTCATATCATCAATAAAATGACTCAGATCACTATCATAGTTCAACACCTTTAACTTAAGCTGTGATATATTTTCATCAATACCCTTAATCATTTGATTATATGTATCCTTAAACTCAGACTCTATGCTATTAACTTGAACCCTCAAGCTATCTTTTAAAGATTTTATATCTTCTTCTGAATAATGCATACTATTCTTAATTTCATTTTCAAAAGCAACATACTCCTCTTTAACAGAACTGGAAAAAGAATCATAATTTTCTCTAATCGTTCTTTCAATATCCACTCTATATGTATTCAATTTTTCAGAAATCCTCCAAATATCATCCTGCATCAATTTCACTTGAGATTCAAAACTATCCTTATCACTTAAAAATTTGCTTGAAATTTTTTGCTTTTCCTCATCAATCTTAGAAGTCATTAGATTTAATTCATATTCTAATTTCTCATTAGTCTCAATAATTTTATCTTCAATATCTTTCTGCTGACTTAAAAATTTAATCTCCACTTGTGTTGCAATCTCTTCTACAAGCGAACTTATCTTATCATCTATAGATCTAATCTTAGAATCCATGAAAGTTTCAATATTTAAAACTTTATCCTGAACATTATCTGAAATATTTTTCAAGTTAAGATAAGACCTGTTCTCAAATTCCTCAATATCTCCATTTAAACGATCAAAAATTTCTTTTGCTCTTTGCTTAACACTGCCTCTAACAATTTCTAAGCCACTCTCAATAGTAGAAACATCACTCTTAATTTCAATTAAATTCCGCTTTGTAATGCCTGCTTGCTCTTCAAGATCTTTATAAGTATTTTCTTGCCAACTTGTCATATCATCTTTAATTTTTAAAAACCAAGAGTCAACACTATTTTGACGATTGTCTACCAATCTAATAAACTCATCTATTCGATTGGTAACATCAGTCTCCATTAAAATTATCTTACTTTCTGCATCTTGTTTTCTGATATCAAACTCTTTATTAAATTCTGAGCAAAGACTTTCTTTATTAAGCATAAGTTCCCGATCAATTTCAATCTTAAAGTTATGCAAAAGAACAGTTTTATCTTCTAAGCTCTTCATTATATCTTTTTCTAAATCCCCGATTCTTTGCTCTGAGAATGTTACAAACTTCTCTAAAGAAGTTTTTAGATTTTCGCTCCTTGTCTTTAAATCTTCACAAAAATCCTCTTCAAGAAGTTTAAGATGGGATGACACATTGTGATAAGAATCCTCCTTAAGTTTTAACACATCTCCTTCAATATTACTCAAATTTACTTTAAGCTCACCAAGAGTCCTCAATTGCTCCTTAATCTCACTGTCCATCTTTTCACTTGAATGAAAAAGTTCTGCACTCAGCTCAGACACACATGTATTTAATCTATTTTCCATATCAAGATGCATATTGAAATATTTACTATCAAGTTCTGCATATTTATTTGCAATCATCTCATCAATAGAATTAGTCTTATCATCTATTTTTTTCTCTATTAGTAAATGTCTCTCATCATACTTACCCTCAAGTTCTGCATATTTCTCTGCAATCATCTCATCAATAGAATTAGTTCTATCATCCATTTTTTTCTCTATTAGTAAATGCCTCTTATCATACTTACCCTCAAGTTCTGCATATTTCTCTGCAATCATCTCATCAATAGAATTAGTCTTATCATCTATTTTTTTCTCTATTAGTAAATGTCTCTCATCATACTTACCCTCAAGTTCTGCATATTTCTCTGCAATCATCTCATCAATAGAATTAGTCTTATCATCTATTTTTTTCTCTATTAGTAAATGTCTCTCATCATACTTACCCTCAAGTTCTGCATATTTCTCTGCAATCATCTCATCAATAGAATTAGTCTTATCATCTATTTTTTTCTCTATTAGTAAATGTCTCTCATCATACTTACCCTCAAGTTCTGCATATTTCTCTGCAATCATCTCATCAATAGAATTAGTCTTATCATCTATTTTTTTCTCTATTAGTAAATGTCTCTCATCATACTTATCCTCAATATCACTGTATCTTAAATCTAGAATCTTGCCTAACTCACTATGAGATTCACTAATCTTAGCCTTTAAATCTTTCTCTATCATTGCAAAACTATTTTCAATTAACTGAAGAGCAGATATCCTCTCATTAATTCCATGCTCATACTTTTTAATCTCATCATCAATTGAAGCAGTAGCTTTCATCATACACATATCAAATTGAGCTTTCATTTCCTCTTCAATGCCAGATTTAATGGTATCAAATTGATGATATATTCTACTATTATTTTCTTGTATTCTCTTTCCTAGATCTTCTTCAAGTTCCAAAATTTCTTTTGACCTTTCCTCAATCATCTCAAAATGATGCTCCATATCAGAAATTTTTGTCTTCAAATGCTCATCATTATCTGCAAGTATCTTATATATTTCATCTCGAATTTTTGAAATAGCACCTTCGCTCTCAATAAAAAATGCTAAATATCTCTCATCAAAATTATTCTCAATAATCTTGAATCTTTCTTTATAAAGATCATTTAAAAAATCAGATTTATCCTCAATATTATTCTTAAGTTCATTAATTACTTCTACAAAGTGCTCTCTTAATTGAGCAATATCATTATCTATATTTCTCCTATAATCAATTGCTTCTTCTCGCCTAATTCTATACTGCTGCTCAACTTCTTTAAGCAATGCACCAATCCTTAATTCCTCTTCTTCTATTATGTCCTTAAGCTTAATCTCAAAATTTTCAACTTGATACTTTGATACATCAAAAGATGATTTAAAACTTTCCAAACTTTCATCCATATTTTTACTAAGCACATCTATTTTATCTGCAAGTCTTCTATTTAAATTTTCAATATCATATCCTATCTCATTCTCTAATTTATTTGCGAGGATTTCTGAATATTCTCTAGAATCAGATATCACTTTATTATATTTCTCATTAATTTCTCTACCCACATCATTAAATCTTGAGTTCAAAGAATCAATAGTAATATCAATACTTGACTGGAATGAAGTAATATCTGTCCTCTTATCATTAAGCAAACTATCAACTTCCTTAACAAACTCTTCTGATCTTTTTAAAACTGTAGCAAATTTCTTAGATAAACTTTCCTCAAGTTGCTTAGTATCTGCATCAAAATGATTCATAATATTTTTCAGAAGCTCATCTGAATATACATTTCCTTGATTTCTAAATTCATCTATTTTTTCAAGATAATAACCCTCAAGACTTTCAAAAGTAGTCTTAAGCTCACCAATTTTTAAAGTAATCTCAGAATCGATAGAAGTTATATCAATCTTCCCTGATGATAATACATTCTCAACATTAACAGATATTTCACTCAACTTACCTTGCCAATCATTAAGCTTACTATCTATCTCACCATTAAGTATATCCCTTTTGCTTAAAATATCTTCTGATAATCTATTTAAAAAATCATCTATTTGCTTTTGATTATCTATTTTAATTTCAGACACTTTCTGAACCCTAGATTCAATAAATCCATCAAGATCTGACCTAATTTTATTTAAAACATCCTCACACTCAACTTTAAAGTCTTTAACTCTATAATCAAGCTCTTCTATTTTTTCTTTAATTAACTCCTCTCTATTCGAAAATCCTTCATTAAGCTCATTAAGCATTATAATGACTTTATCGTGAATTATTTCAGCCTGATTATCTATAAAGTCCTTAACCCCAGATAAAATTCCTTCACTGTTATTATATGACATATCTCTTAATTCTTTATACTTATCTAATATTGAACTTTCAAAGTCCTCTGTCTTTAATGTTACATACTCAAGCCTTTCACCAACATCTTTTTCAAAAGACTCGATCTTTGAAGAAACTGATAAAAGTAAATCTTCACTTGAAATCTTAATATCAAGTAAAGATTTGTTTAAAACAATAAGCTCATTTTTCCAATTATTATGCATGTCCATTGCTTTCTTTTGAATATGTTCTGAGAGTTCATTGAAAATATTCTCACTAAGTTCTTTTCCTTTTGTTCTTTGAACTTCAATCAAATTTAAAAATTCTTCATTTGTTCTACTTAAATCAAACTTAACATTTTCTAAATTAGAATTTACTTCCCTTTGCCAATGTTCATGCTGCAACTTGCTAGATTCCATTTGCCTAATAAATTCACCTATATCCTCTCCATAACGACTCTTTAAATCAGATAACTCATGATTAATATCAGTAACCACATTATTCAAATTGGATTCAAAATCTCTTCTTAAAGTCTCAAAATCTTTAACCAACAAATCATTTAAAGAACTTATACCTTCTTTTATCTTTTTGCTAGTAATTTCAAAATTTTGATAATCAGAATCTGATCTCTCAGAGATTTTATTAAATCTTTCATCATACTTAAAAGTAAAATCATTAATAGAACGATCAAACTTATCTGTCACATTTTTATAACTATTTTCCAGCTGAGTCTCTAATTCACCACTTTTTAATTTCAAAGTTTCTAAGAGAGTTTCATACTTTGAACTAATACTAGTATCTAAATATGAATAGCCACTAACAAATCTTTCATTTATTTTTTCAAGATCTGAGTATACTCTATTATCCAACTTGGAGATCTTATCTTTAATATCTGTGGTAACATTTGAAATCCTTAATTCCAACTCACCTCCAACATTATTAACCCTTGAAAATATATTCTCATTAAAATTATCAATATCCCCTTTAACTTTTTCCTTAAATTCAACATATATTCTATTAGAATCTCTTTCAAAGCCATCAAGCAATGTTAAAACGTTACTCTGAACACTTTCTATTCTCAAATTAGCATTTTCTAAACTACGTTCTATTCTCTCTTTTATGTTTTGATCAAATTGATTTATCTTAATACCATATTCTTTATAAATATCTCCAACATTAGATTCAACTTGAACTCTAAATTGCTCCAAAATATCTGCAAATTGCTCTTCATACTGTCTCATTTCTTGTTTTATAGTCTCTTCAAGAGAATTCAATCTAGAATAGGTATTGTCCTTAAAAACAGAACTGACAGAAGAAATTTCATCATCTATTAATTTCAATTTGCCTTCAAGTTTATTTCTCATCTGATTGGAACGCTCATCAACATACATAAAGACTTCATCAAACTTTATCTGTAGCTCTTCATTCAATCTGGTTAAAATAAAATCTTCTTTATCATTAATCTTAGTCTTAGCTTGTTCCATAATAAGATCAAGGGAATTTTCGATTGATTTACATTTATTTTCATATATAATAAAAGAATCCTTCATTGATTTATCATAATTATCTATACTAGATTCCATCTTAAGCAAAAACGTCTTAAACTCACTCTCAAGCTTTTCGTTACCCCTATCTAACATTTCTATCTTTCTCTCTTCAAGCATTACCAAAGATTCTTGATAAGAAATAAGATCTCTGTCCAGATTATCTACTCTCACACTAAATTCTTTAATAGTATTATCAAATTTATCCCAACTCTCAATCTTGATTGCCTCAAGATTTTCCCTATTTGTCTTATCAAACTTTTCAAAAACTGTACTTAATCTAGAATCAACAGAATCAATCTGAGTATTAAAATTCTTTAAGGTTTTTGAAAGTTTATCTACTATTTTTCCATCCATTTGAAGTCTTTGTATATTGTCTTGTACCTTAAGGGCCATGTCATCTAGCTCTTTCAGCATGGAATCGTGATAAGCTATTTTCTTTTCAACTTCTGCAAAATCATTACTTTTATTTTTAATTTTTTGCTGAACTTCATCTATTCTTTTTATGATCTCTATACTAGAACGTTGATATGCCTCCATATCAACAGCAAGATTATTAATCTCTTTTGTCTTCTCATCAATAAAATCTTCAAGATTATCCTTAGCAATATCGATAAATTTTTTAATCTTATCTAAAGCTCTTGAACGTCTATCATACTGCCTATAAATAAATAAAATTATAAAAACCAATAAGAGATTAATCAAAATGGTTACAAAATCTACCATAAATACTTTACCCACACTCTATATATTTAAAAGTATATATCTTTGCAAGTTTTTATAATTATTAAAAATAAAATCACACCTAATATCTTTAAACAATCTTTTTTTAGAAAAAAAAGCCGTTTTCATACACACACTACTAGCACCCAAAATATCATACTCATAAGAATTGCCAACATACAAAATATGATTGTTATCTATTCCCAATTCATCTACAATTCTTAAAAAAGCTATTTTGTGTGGTTTTAAGTAACCAGTATCCTCTGATGAATAAAGAATATCCCAAAAACTATCTTCAATACCTAATAAATTACTCACACGAGTTGCAATAGGAAAATCTGACATCACCCCCAATTTTATTCCCCTAGATTTAAGAGAGTAAATCAAATCATGAACTCCCGAATACGGTTTTAAACTTCTAAATCTATCTCCAAAAGACGCACCATAGTATATTTTATTCAATAATAATTCACACCTATTTGGATTGAAACCTAGATAATTAGCAAGCATTTCAACTTGCATGGACATCAACTCATCCTTATTAGAAGGCACACTTTGACCACTTTGCAAAAGTCTTATTTCTTTTCTTACCTTTTTAAAAGCTAAAAAAAATTTAATATTCCTTAAAAAATCAGAAAACATTGATAAATTTAGACCAATCTCAGGATAAAGAGTTCCATCGAAATCAAATATCACAGCCTTTATCATAATATCTAATTATTTATCCTTTCTGGTATTGGTACTATAGATATATTATTAGGAACTTTGACTCTAACTAAATGAACATATGAATTTGGATATCTACCTCCAAGTGATTTAATAGAAGTTTCATCATTAACTTCCATTAAGGATACTCTAAAAATAGATTCTTTATCAATAAATGGAAATAATACAACAACATGCTTATGAAACAATTTTCCTGGAAATTTATTAATTGTTGTACTAATTGAGCCAAAATATATATGACCAGGCTCCTTTACAGCTAGATAATACAAAATAAACTCTAAATTATCAATCTCATATCCACGATTATCAATGTATTTAAGAAAACCAACGCTATTTACATCCAACTCCTTAACCTTAGACAAATCCAAATTAGAATTAATATTTTTAAGCTTATAGGCAATATTACGAGTCCAGTCAAGTCCAAAAAATGGGTCCAGACTAAATTCATAATAATTAGTAAAGCTATTACCTCTAATTCCAATATGCCTAACCTTAAGATCCTCTATTTTCAAAAGTTTTCCTGTCATTGTCTTATAAATTGAATCTGCCACCCATTTACCAAATCCAGAACAATTAAAACCTTGAGGCTCTCTTTGAGGTTCACCAGTTTTAATATAGACCATCTCACCTAATTCATTCATAGCCCCATCATTAACTTCAAAAATTGGAGATGAAAATTTTAAAAAAGTTCTCAGACTGTCAACAATATTAGAAACATTCTCATGAACTTTAAGGTGTTGTGGATTAAAAAGTCCAAAATCAACAAAATCACCAATATATTTTGCTATTTCTAGAAAAGAACCAATAGCAATATCACCAATTTTAAAAGGCAATTTAACATCTTTATGAATCAAAGTATCTATCAAATAAAAGTCAGCACTAGAGTGAACATCATTTGCTTTTATTCTAATAAAAGTGTCTGCTCTATTTAAGAAAAATATCTTTACCTGTTCAATACCATGTCTTCCGACTTTAATCACATAAGAGCCTGGAAAAATATAAGATACACCATCTTTTCGGTTAAAAAAAGAATAATAAGCGTAATCTCCCAATATTGAATTTGATACTTCAACATAATAATTATCTGAAATATAATATTTTTGAGGTTTCATTTTTTTAGCAAGATTACTTGAATGAAAATGCTTTTCATAATTTGATCTAACACTAAAATCATAAAAAAAATTCTCAAATGCAAATAGATTTAGATTACCAACTACTAAAAATAAAAATATATATCTCACTGTAAGTCTCTTGTATTTTATCTTAGTTCTACTAAAATTGGGATATTGTAATAACCAATTTTACGAATATTATTTACTAAATAATTATAGTAAGAATTTGGGAAATTAGTTACCTTATTTGTAAATAAAATAAACTTAACAGGATTAACACTAACCTGAGTTATATATTTCACTTTATGTGAAGCACTTAAATGATAATCCTTAATCCATAAACTTAACATTTTATTCAAATCAGCAGTACTTGTCTTAAATTCAAGTTGTTTTTTTAATTTAATTGCTTCTTTAAAAATATTATCTATTCCCATTTCATTGTGAACAGATATCCTTAATATAGGAGAAAAGCTTAAAACAGGAAAAAAGAACTTAACACGATTCTTTAAAGCCTCAAAATAACCTCTCTTTGTCTCTAGCAGATCCCACTTGGTAAACACAATAATAATACCTTTTCCCTTTTTAGTTGCATAATGAGCTATTTTCTTATCTTGAGTTGTTAAGTCTTCTTTAACATCAATTAATAAAAAGACAATATCCACCATATCAATAACTCTTAAAGCTCTACTTACAGAATAATGTTCAATAACTGCATTTACTCTTGCTCTCCGTCTTATTCCAGCCGTATCAATAAGTTCAAAAGTTTTACCATTTCTTTGGAATTTTGATTTAATAAAATCTCTTGTGGTTCCAGCAATAGGAGAAACAATTGAAACTTCATGTCCTGCTAAAAAATTAATAAGAGTAGACTTACCTGAATTTGGCTTTCCTATAATACCAATTTTAACATCAATACTATTATCATCACTTATCAAGTTACCTACTGAGTTCTTTAAAAAAGTCCTTAAACTATCAATTCCTTTCCCGTGAGTTGCACTAACCAAAAAGCTTCGCTGAAAGCCTAATTTTTGAAACTCATAAGCCAAAACTTTCTTATGCTGACTATCTATTTTATTTAACACCAAAACTATCTTAGCACTATATTTCCTTAATTTTTCAATAAGTTCATAATCTTCTGATAACATTTCATTTACATCTAAAACAAGTAAAATCAAATCGATGCTATCAAGCAAGCCTATAACTTTATTAACCACAAGCTTGCTAAGTTCATCCTTTAAAAGTGTAAATCCACCAGCATCAATCAAATAAAACTTGTAAGCATCTACCACACAAACCTCTTTTATTAAATCCCTAGTAACTCCATAAATCTCATCAGTAATACTTCTATTCATACCTAAAAGCTTATTAAATAAAGTAGATTTTCCAACATTTGGCCTACCAGCAATAAGAACACTTTTATAATCTTGAACTTTAGAACTAATCAAAGCTAACCCGCCTCTTCCTTTATGTAGGTATCTCTATTATAATATCAAATGTTATAGCTTTATGCCAATTATAAACGGATATTCAATTGATAAGAAAAAAAAGAAACAGTAGACGCAAAAAAAGTAATATTAATCAAGTAGATGTATTTTTAATATTATTTGCTATTTTTCTAACAGGATTATGCTTATTACTAATAATTAAAAATTCAATATTTAAAAATATATTCAAAGAACAAATTAACAATAATGAAAGTTTTGAATTCATCCAATCAAAACCTAACAAAATAGAGGCAAAATTGGATACTACAAATAGTGAAACCATTAAAACACTAAATAACGAAAAATTTTTAATCAAGCCACCTGAAATACAAAAAATTGAAGAAGAACTGAAATATCAAAAACAAAAACACTTCAAAAATAAAAAAACAGTCAAGCTATATTTTATCAAAGTTACTTCTGAGGGACATTTTCTAAAGCAAGGTATTAAAAGAAATATTCAATATGACAAAAACATTCTTGAAGAAACACTAAAAGCACTAATTAACGGTCCCAATGAATATGAACTTAAAAATAATTTCTTAAGTTTAATTCCTATTAATACAAAAATATTAAATTTAAGTATAAATAATGGAATTGCTCACATCAATTTATCTAAAGAATTTTACGAAAACAGCTTTGGAATAGAAGGAACAATAAATCAGGTAAAACAAATTATTTTAACATGCCTTGAAATTCAAGGTATTAACGGAATAACTTTAAAAATTGAAGATAATCCAATAATACTTGGAGATCTAAATTTAAACTTCTCAGGAATTCTAGATAACAAACAATTCAAAAGATATTAAAAATTAATATCTTTAAGAAGTACAAGAGATTGATCAAGACTTACCGAACTATCTTTAACAATCAAAAACATAAATTCTTGATTTCCCTTACGTCCTTTGGTTTTGAGCTTTAATATATCTTTAACTTGTAGATTGTTATCATAAAATTTTCTAATTATCTTATCTAAAATTTTACTTAAATATTTATTTTCAACTATCCCATTAAAATTCCTTATATCTAAATCTAATCCTTTAAGTTCAAACTGAGGTTTAATAAGAGCAATAATAAATTTATTAGAAAGTTTATCAATCAAATCTGCACATATACTCACTACAGATCTAAAAGCAACATCAATAACGGCTAAATCAGGCTGTATATCAAATTGTTTGATATCAAAAATATTAGTCTTTTCAAAAACCCTAACCCTCGAGTCAACTCTTAGTTTATAAGCAAGTTGATTAAACCCAACATCAACTGCATAAACCAATTTTGCACCATTTTGCAAAAGACAATCTGTAAAACCACCTGTTGAAGCACCAACATCAATACAAATTTTATCTTTAATCATAATTTTAAATATTTCTAAGGATTCAAAAAGTTTATTTCCTCCTCTTGAAACAAATTGTTTGGATTCGCTTTCCACTAACTTTATTTCACTATTTCTTAATAGCAAAACTTTAGGATTTCTTTCTTTATGAGAATTAACATATACCCTGCCAGTTAAAATTAGAACTGTCAATTCTTTTCTTGTCAAATTGGGATAGCTTTTGCAAAGCATATTTAATAAACTATTTCTGTATTCTTTCAATTTTCAGAGCACGCCCCGTCTTTAAATGAGAAGTAATAACAACTCCCTGTATAATTACATTCTCTTCAACAGTTTCTGTTCTTAAAGATACATGTTCAAGTAATCCTTTAAGAGAAATCTCAGGATTAAAGCCTATTACAGAGTTCAAACTACCAGTCATCCCAAGATCGCTAATATAAGCAGTACCTTTATCTAAAATTCTCTCATCTTGAGTCATTATATGTGTATGCGTACCAACAACTCCTGTTACCAATCCATTCAAAAAATATCCAAAACTTTCTTTCTCATAATTACTCTCAGCATGAAAATCAACAAAAATAGTTCTAACCTTGCTTTTAATCATGTTCACAACTTTCTTTATATTTTCAAAAGGATTTTTAACAATGAAATTCATTCCTAAAAATCCTTGAACATTTATAACAGCAACTTTCTCATTTTTAACATTCAAAATACAATATCCATGTCCTTCCAGTAGATCTGAAAAATTATTTGGTCTTAAAACATATTTCTGCTTGGTCAAATATTCTCTTATACTATGCTCAGCATAAACATGATTACCTGTAGTAATAACATTTACACCTGATCTAAAAAGATTTTCTGCTATCTCTGGAGTAATTCCAAAACCACCTGATGAATTTTCTCCATTAACAATTGTAAGATCCACATTATACTTTTCTTTAAGGCCCTTAAGATTGAAAAAAACCTTTTTTAGTCCCCCATCACCTATGATATCTCCTATTATTAAAACTTTAATAAAATTATTATCTTGCATACTCAATAACTCTGGTCTCACGAATAATAGTAACTTTTATTTTACCAGGATACCTCATCTCAATTTCTATTTTCTTTGCAATATCTCTTGCAAGCATAGTAGCTTTCTCATCGTTAATTAATAGATTGTCAACAATAATTCTAACTTCACGACCTGCTTGAATTGCATAACACTTCTGAACACCCTCAAAACCATACGCAATCTCTTCAAGTCTCTTAAGCCTACTTATATAATTGTTCAAACTTTCACGTCTTGCACCAGGACGCGAAGCAGAAATAGCATCAGCTATCTGAACAACAATAGCCTCAAAACTTTCAGGCTTTATCTCATTATGATGCGCAGCAATAGCATTGACAACAATATCGCTCTCCCCACAACTCTGAGCAAGCTCAGCACCTGTAATAGCATGTCCCTCACTATTCTCAGAAATACTCTCCATGCCCTTTCCAATATCATGCAAAAGACATGCTCTTTTTACAACAACCGGATCTAATTTCATCTCTTTAGCTAAAATTTCCCCTATTATTGCTGTTTCTTTTGAATGACTCAGAACATTTTGACCATAACTGCTTCTAAAGTAAAGTCTTCCAAGTCCTCTAATAAGCCTTTTATCAAATCCATGTATATTTAAATCAAATACTGCTTTCTCGCCTTCCTCAAGAATGATACTATTAATCTCATTTGTAACAATATATACGACCTCTTCAATTCTTGCGGGGTGAATTCTTCCGTCAGCAATAAGCCTTTCAAGAGTTCTTTTAGCTATTTCCTTTCTCACTGGATCAAAACAAGATATAACTACAGCTTCAGGAGTGTCATCAATGATAATATCTGCACCTATTAACGTTTCAAGAACCCTAATATTACGCCCTTCTTTACCGATAATTCTACCTTTCATCTCATCATTAGGCAGTTCAACAGAAGTAACTGTAAATTCAGAGCTAACTTCAGTTACTATGCGTTGCATAGTAGAAACTAATATATCTTTTGCTACCTTGTCTGCTAAGAGCTGAGCCTCTTGCTCACTTTTATTAATAATTACTTGAGCGTCTCTTTTAGACTCATTTTCAATTCTTTCAATTACAATCTTTCTTGCTTCTTCTTTAGTAAGACCTGAAATATTTTCCAATTTTTTAACAAGAGATAATTCCTTATCTCGTATTATTTTTTCTTTTTGCTCAAACTCCTTAAGCTTAAAGTCAATCCTACTTTGCTGCTTGTCAAGAGCTGATATTCTCTTATCTAAAGTTTCTTCTCTTTGTAATAATCTTCTTTCTAAATTAAAAACCTCATTTTTTCGTTCTCTTATTTCCCTATCCTGCTGGTTCTTATCTTTAAGCATTTGAGCTTTTGTATGTGAAATAATTCGCTTTCTTTCATTTTCTATCTCTAAGATTGCCTCTTCCTGTACTCTCTTCAGTTTTTTATCTAAATTTAATAAAGAAAATCTACCTAAAATAATTCTTATTACAAAACCTAATACAACACCTAGGATACCAGCAAGAATAGAAGAAAAAGTAATATATGACATACAATTACCCCCTATCCTACTAAACCAATTAAATACAAATCCTTCAGAAGGACATATTTAATATGTAAGACTATTATTTTTCTTATAAGGTTTTATCAACTAGTTCAAGAATCGCCATCTCAGCTGCATCTCCATACCTTCGTCCTAGCTTAATAACCCTAGTATAACCACCCTTTCTCTCCTTAAAGAGAGGAGAAATTTGAGTAAATAATTTATTAAGGACATATTTATCATGTATAAATTTTGATACTTCTCTCCTATTATGCACACTATCAACTTTAGCTCTTGTAATTAATTTTTCAGCAAACCTCTTAACTTCACTCAATTTTGCCTTAGTAGAAATTATTTTTTCATGCCTTAAAAAAGAAATTACCATATTTTTCAAAAGTGCCTTTCTATGACTTGACTTTCTATCTAATCTATTAAATCCTACCTTAGTCTTCATATAACAATGCTCTCTCCTAATTAGATACTTTATCATTCTTATTCAAGATTTTTAGAGCTTCTGCCTTAGGCATTCCCAAAAATAATCCATAAGAATTAAGTTTTTCAACTATCTCTTCTAAACTTTTTTTACCAAAATTTCTTGCTTTTGAAAGTTCCTCTGGAGTTTTACTAATAAGTTCTCCTAAAGTTTTAACATTTTCCTTAGTTAAACAATTCAGAGATCTGACAGACAAATTTAATTTCTCAATACTCATGTTAAGTATATCAGAATCTCCAAATTCAGAATCCTCAACAGAATGAACAACTTTATCTTCAAAATTAACTAATGGAAGTAAAAACTCCCTCACTACAGAAGCTGCCTTTTTAATGGCATCTTTAGCACTAATTACACCTGTTGTCCAAATTTCCATAACAAGCTTATCATAATCAGACCTTTGTCCCACTCTAGTATCTTCAATAAAATACGTCACCTTTTCTATTGGAGAAAATATAGAATCAATCGCAATGGTATTAACTTCTTCTAAATATTTCGCATTTTGTTCAGAAGAAATATACCCTCTCCCATAGTTGACCTGAAATTCAAAATCTAAATTCGCTTCACCTGAAAGTGTAGCAATAACTAAATCTTTATTAAAAACCTCAACACCCTCCCTTTCAAGATGGGCTGCCTTTAAAACATTAGTATCTTTACCATTAACATTAATACTTATCGTTTTACTGTTAACTCCCTCATCTAACTTTAAATTAATATTTTTAATATTAGCAATTACTTCAAGTGTATCTTCTACAACACCAGGTATTAAATCAAATTCACTTGAAACAATCTTCAAAGATCCACTTTGATTAGACTGAATTCTCATAGCAGAAACAGCATATCCTTCAATAGAAGATAACAAGACTCGTCTTAAAGTATTTCCAATAGTGACACCAAAACCTTTCTCAAAAGGATATATTATAAACTTTCCATAAGAGCCATTATCTTCTCCCCTTAAAAACTCAATCCTATCAGGTATAGTAAAATCTTTCAAAAGCTTTCCTAAAGACATTAATAGCTCCTCTAACTAAACTCGCCTAGTTTTTTTAGGTCTACATCCATTATGCGGTATTGGAGTAACGTCTGAGATTGATTTTACAATTATACCCGTTGACCCAACAGCTCGTATAGCAGACTCTCTACCAATTCCCGGACCTTTCACAAAAACATGAACATAATTAATACCAAAATCCTTAACCTTACCTAAAGCAGCTTCTGTGGTCATCTGAGCAGCATAAGGCGTTGATTTTTTAGCACCCTTAAATCCCATTCCACCTGCACTTGCCCAAGCCAAAGTATTTCCTCTTATGTCTGATACAGTTACGATTGTATTATTAAAAGTAGCCTGTATATAAACATTTCCTTCCCCAATACTTCTTTTTATCTTTTTTTTATTAGTTGACACCTTTGTACTCAACCTTCTCCCTCCTCAATAGGCAAAACAAACTTTATTTAGTAGCCATTTTTTTATTAGCTACAGTTTTTCTCTTGCCCTTCCTAGTTCTTGCATTAGTTTTAGTTCTCTGTCCCCTTAAGGGTAAACCTTTCCTATGTCTAAGCCCCCTATAACAGGCAATATCCATAAGCCTCTTGATAGACATAGCTAACTCACTTCTAAGCTTTCCCTCAATAACATAATCATTCTCAATTATCTTTCTAAGCTTATTCACCTCATCATTATCCAAATCTTTAGCCCTTCTCTCCGGCAAAATACCTGTCTTTTTACAAATTTCTAAAGCTCTTGCCCTTCCTATGCCATAAATAGACGTAAGAGCTATCTGAAGTTGCTTATTATTTGGCAAATCTATTCCTGCTATTCTAGCCATTTTTTCCCCTTACTTTTGTCTTTGTTTGTGCTTAAGATTATTACAAATGATTCTTACAACACCTTTTCTTTTTATCACTTTGCATTTTTCACAAATCGGCTTTACGCTCGCCCTAACTTTCATAAATTACTCCTAAATTTTTTGCAAAAAAGCATACTGCTTGCTAGTTCTACGAGACAATCCTTGAGTCTTTAAATACGCATCAATCTGAATTAATGTATCAAGAGCTACTCCTACCATAATAAGCAGAGAAGAACTACCCATAATCCTTGAGACATCATAAGGAAATCTGAAAATATTTTGCACTAAAAATGGAATAATTGCAATAATAGATAAAAAAATAGAGCCTGAAAATAACGTTCTATTCATAATACTATCTAAATAACCTTCCATTTCATCTGCCTTTATACCTGGAATAGTTCCTCCATTTTTTCGAATATTATTACTTATATCTTTTGGACTTAATTGTATTTTTGAATAAAAATATGTAAATCCTATTATTAAGACTACATTTAATAATGTATAATAAAATCCATTAGGTCTTAAATAAGATAAAATTTGTCTTGATAGAACAGAAACTCCTGCAAATCCACTCAAAATTTGCAAAGGCAAAGTAATAAGCACTGATGCAAAAATAACAGGTAAAACACCTGACGGATTAAGCTTAATTGGCAAATATGAACTAACTGTATTTTTTGTGGTTGCTCTAGCATAATGTATAGCAATACGCCTTTGCGCCTTATATTCATATATAATTAACATGACAACCAAAATAAAAACACTTAAAACTAATATAACAAATACAGGATTAATATTTTGAGATGGATCTCGCATGCTTTGAAACAAATTAAACAAAGCCGCCTGAAGCCTAACAACTATACCTGAAAAAATTATTAAAGACACACCATTCCCAATTCCCTTCTGATTAATTTGCTCACCAAACCACAAAAGAATAAAAGTACCCGTTGTAACGGTTAAAATAGCAATAAAAATATATCTATAAAAAGGGATATTAAGTGCGCCTGGAATACTTTTGGCATAAAGACTCGTAGCATATCCTTGAGCTACTGCTGCAACAATAGTTAAATATTTAGTATATTTTTTTATTTTCTTTTTTCCATGCTCTCCCTCTTGCATCTTTTTAAGAGAAGGGAAAGAGTAAACAAGAAGCTGAATAATAATTGATGCTGAAATATAAGGACCTATACTAAGCATAAATATGGAAAAATTACTAAAAGCACCGCCTGAAAAAAAATCAAAATAATTCGTAATTGAAAAATCTGACTGAGACTTAAAATAACTTCTAAGAGCCACAGGATCTATTCCAGGAATTGGCAAATAAGAGCCAACCCTAAAAATAAAAAGAATAAACAGAGTAAATAAAAATTTACCTCTTAAATCCCTAATTGTAAATAAACTAAAAAATAACCCTTTCATTTCACTACCATACTAAATCAATTTAATACTGCAACCAATTTTTGTTACAAATTCTTCAGCGGACTTTGAAATACGAGAAACTTCAAAACTAACTTTCTTAGTAAGCTCGCCATTAGCCAAAATTTTGATATTTTTTCTATTTTTACTCACAAGCCCTTTTTCTAACAAAGTACTATAATTCACTAAATCTCCGGTCTCAAATTTTTTATCTATATCTCCAAGCCCCACAATCTCATACCTAACTTTATAATCATGATTGGAAAAACCTCTTCTTGGAAGTCTCCTATAAAGAGGAGTTTGTCCACCTTCAAAACCAACTCCTGGCGAAGTATTTCTGGCTTTTTGTCCTTTTTGGCCTCGACCAGAAGTCTTTCCAAGACCAGAACCTGGACCTCTACCAACAATCTTTCGAGATTTATTAGCCCCTAAAGGCCTTTTTAGCTTAACCATTATTCTTTACCTCACTTAACAAGATCATGCTAATTACACTATTAAGCATGCCTTGAATAGACTTATTTAAAATATGGATTTTCCTATCTCCTATTCTCTTTAATCCCAAAGCTTTCAATGTCTTAACCTTACTATCCAATTTTCCAATAAGACTCCTCTTAAGTTGAACCTCAACTTTAATATCGCTTTTGGCAAGAATTTCTCTATTTGATTTCATTTTTTTAATAAAAACCTTATTTTTATGTCTAGACCTCGAAGCTTTAAACCTAGTTTTTTTAAGCTGAAGTCTTAACTTTCTCTTAATCATAAACTAACTCCATAAAGTCTTTAAAGTTTTACCTCTTATCTTTGCTACTTTCCTAGCATCTAAAACCAAATCAAATGCTTTAAACGTCGCCTTTACTACATTCATAGAATTATTTGAACCAAGAGATTTACTCAAAATATCATGAACTCCCAAAGCTTCCATGACAGAACGAACAGGCCCACCTGCAATAATACCAGTACCTTGAGTAGCTGGTTTAATTAAAACTTTAGCTTTTTTAAAATCTCCAATGACCATATGAGGAAGAGTCCCTTTCTTAATAGGAACAAGCCTTAAATTTTTCCTAGCATTCGTTAAACTCTTCTTTATTGCATCACTAGCATCATTAGCCTTACCAAATCCCCAGCCAACCTGCCCCTCTCCATTACCAACAACCATAAAAGCAGAAAAAGAAAATCTTCTCCCACCCTTTACGACCTTAGTAACTCTATTTAATGATATTAATTTCTCTATTTGCTTCTTATGAATTTGAGATTCCACTATAACTCCCTCCTCCTCCCTAAAAATCAATACCGGCTTCTCGCAAAGAAGTTGCAAAACTTGCAATAAGACCATGATATTTATAACCATTTCTATCAAAAATAAGTTTGCTTATATTTTTATCCTTAAGTTTTTTTGCAAGAACTTCACCAAGTTTCTTTACATCGACAACATTTTTTTTCAATTTAAGATCTTTTTCAATAGTAGAAATACTTGCAAGAGTATGACCGGCAATGTCATCAATAACTTGAACATAAAAATATCTATTGGATTTAAAAACTGTAACTCTAGGTCTATCAGCAACACCAAATCCAATTCTATCCCTTATTCTCTTTTTACGTTTTATATTTCTTTTTTCAGCTTCTCTTACTTTTTTCATAAATGCTCACCTAGAACCTATTTTTTTACCCCTGATTTTCCTACTTTTCGTCTGATTACTTCATCATCATATTTAATTCCTTTTCCCTTATATGGCTCTGGAACTTTTAAACTTCTAATCTCAGCAGCAACCTGACCAACTCTACACTTATTTATACCCTCAACAGCAATTTTGGTATTACCATCAAGTCGAACACTAATTCCTTCCGGAATTACATATTCAAATTGAGTTGAATACCCCAAATTCAAAAAAAGACTATTCCCTTGCTGTTCAACCCTATATCCTATACCATTGATAGTAAGAGATTTTGAAAATCCATCAGACACTCCTTTAACCATATTAAAAATCAAGCTTCGATAAAGTCCATGAAAAGCTCTTGTCTGTTTATCATCAAAAGAACGTTCAACAATAATATTGTTACCCGCAACTTTAACCTGAATGCTATTATCTATTTTTTGACTTAACTTGCCTCTCTTTCCCTCAACTGTTATTATATTATCCTTAATATCAACTTTAACAGAATCAACTATTTTTATAGGAAGTTTACCAATACGTGACATATTTACCTACCTCTTAAACCTTACCAAACTGAGCAAATGAGCTCACCACCTACTTTATTATCTTTGGCTTGCTTACCAGTAATAACACCTTTTGAAGAAGATACTATTAAGATACCATATCCATTTTTTATTCTTGGCATATTTTTATATGAAGAATAAACCTTTCTACCAGGAGTTGAAATAGCATCGATTCTATTTATGGCCGGATTTCTTTTACTATCATAATTAAGTGTTGCCTTAATAAAAGAAATACCTTTCTTATCAAAGATATTATAATTCTTAATATAGCCTTCTTCTTTAAGAAGCTCCAAGATTGACTTATTGATCTTAGACATCTTTAAGTCTACAGACTCATGCTTCACTCTACTTGCATTTCTTATCTTAGTTAACATATCTCCTACTGAATGTGTAACAGCCATAAACTCTCTCCTTACCAGCTTGATTTTGAGACACCAGGAATTAGTCCTGCAGATGCATGATGCCTAAAGCATATACGACATATACCAAAATCTCTCATATATCCCTTTGGACGCCCACATAATTTACATCTATTTTTTTGTCTTGTTTTATATTTTGGCTTTCGTAAGGCCTTAACTATCATTGACTTTTTAGCCATAAATAAAAACTCCTCTTAATTACTAAATGGCATACCAAACTTAGCAAGCAAAGCTTTACCCTCTCTGTCATTTAAAGCCGTAGTTACTATTGTAATATTCAAGCCAGATATCCTCTCTATTTTATCATAATCTATTTCAGAAAATATTATCTGCTCTGCTATTCCAAAAGAGTAATTACCATTACCATCAAAAGCATTGCCATTTACGCCCCTAAAATCCTTAACACGGGGTAACGCTAAATTAATAAGTTTATATAAAAACTCATACATAATATTACCTCGAAGTGTAACCTTAGCACCTATTTCTTGACCTTGTCTAATTTTAAATCCAGCAATGGCCTTTTTAGCCTTTGTCTTAACAGCCTTTTGCCCAGTAATTTGACTAAGTTCAAAAACAGCTGAATCTAAAAGCTTTTTATTTTTAACAGCATCACCCACTCCCATAGAAACAACAATTTTCTCTACTTTTGGAACTTGCATAACAGATTTATATTGAAATTCACTAACAAGATCTTTTATAACAATATCTTTATAATGCCTCTTTAACTCAGGAACATAACTCATAAGCTAAACATTCTCCCCATTCTTTTTAAGGTACCTCTTTTTTTCATCATTTTCAAATCTAATGCCTATTCTTGAAGATACACCACTTGAAAATAACATTACATTTGAAATATCTATAGGTGCTTCCTTATCAATTATTTTGCTCTTTTCTTGAGGCGTTCTTGCCTTAACAACTTTCTTCACCATATTACAAGACTTAATAATAACCTTAAAATTTTTTCTATCTATGTTAACAATTTCGCCCGTTTTACCTTTATCTTTACCACAAAGAATCTTTATATTGTCACCTACTTTCAATTTTGTCTTCATAAATAAGCCCCTTATATTACCTCTGATGCTAATGAGACAACTTTCATAAAGTTAGCATCTCTTAACTCTCTTGCAACAGGTCCAAAAACTCTTTTACCTCTTGGATTCAAATTAGCATCAAGTATAACACATGCATTATCATCAAATCTAACATAAGTCCCATTTTTACGCCTTATCTCCTTTGATGTTCTAACAACTACAGCCTTATGCACCTCTCCTTTCTTAATAGGTGAATTGGGAATTGCTTGCTTTACAGCAACAACTATTATATCTCCAACCCTAGCATATCGCTTTTTACTTCCACCAAGAACTTTTATGCACTGTGCTATCTTGCCACCTGTATTGTCAGCAACCGTTAAATATGTCTGAACCTGTACCATAAATTAACCTCCTCTAAAAAATAACTGAAATTACTTTGACTTCTCCAAGATTTCAACAAGCATCCATCTTTTTTCTTTACTAACAGGCCTAGCCTCAATAATTTTCACTGTATCTCCAAGTTTTGATTCTTCTCTCTCATCATGCGCTTTCACTCTTCTGCTAACTTTTAAATACTTATGGTAGATAGGATGCATTTTTCTTTGAACAACTTCAACAACTATGGTTTTACTCATCTTATCACTAACAACCTTTCCAATCAGCTCTTTCTTATTTTCTTTTGCCATAATGTTTAAACCTTCCTAATCCCAATTTCATACTCATGAATGATTGTATTAAGCCTTGCAATATCTCGTTTCAGTTCTCTTTTTTTTAAAGGATTCTCAACATGACCAACTACAACCTTAAACCTTAAGTCCATATATTCCTTTTTTAAAGCTAATATCTTAGCTTTCATATCTTCAAGAGTAAGATCCCTAAATTTTTTTAACATAACTCACCTCAAATCTCGCCTTATCACAAATATAGTTTTAACCGGTAGCTTATAACTAGCAAGCATCATAGCTTCCTCTGCAAGTTCTCTAGACACCCCAGCCATCTCAAACATAACAGTTCCAAGTTTAACAGGAGCATTCCAATGATCTACACCTCCCTTACCTTTACCCATTCTTGTCTCAGCTGGCTTCTTAGTATAAGGTATATCTGGAAATATTCTAATCCAAATTTTACCCCCCCTTTTAACTTTACGAGTCATAGCAATACGAGCAGCTTCAATTTGCCTTGCAGTAATAAAATATGTCTCAAGAGAAACAAGTCCATACTCTCCAAAAGATATTCTGTTACCTTTTTGAGCTTCTCCTGACAGTCTTCCTCTTTGCTTCTTTCTATACTTAACCTTCTTAGGACTTAACATTTAACGCTCCTTAAAGATTCTTAAACATCAGAACCATTTTTCTTTTTAAAATCATTTCTGGATATAGCTCCAAGTTATAATTTTTCTTTAGAAAACCTATCGTCATTTAAAACTTTTCTACTCTTATCATCAAACATACTCTTACCAAAAGGCTCCCGCTTATCTTTTAAAGGTTTCCTGTTAATCACCTGACCAGCATCTGAATTAGTCTGCTTTCCTAAAATTTCTCCCTTAAATAGCCAAACTTTAACACCAAGAACACCATAAGTTGTATGAGCTTCAGCAAAACCATAGTCTATATTAGCTCTAAGAGTATGCAAAGGAATTCGACCTTCTTTCACTTCAAAACTTCTGGCGATCTCAGCTCCTCCAAGCCTGCCTGAAACTTTAATTTTTACACCTTGAATACCTTTGGAAATGGAAGATAAAAGTGTAGATTTTAAAAGCTTTCTATAAGAAGCTCTATTTTCCAGCTGCTTTGCTATCCCATTAGCAACAATTTGTGCATCAAATTCCGGTTTCTTAATCTCTTTTATTTTAATATTAATTTTTTTAGATATTGTTCTAGTTAACAATTGTCCAATTTTTTCAAGATTAGCTCCCTTAACACCAATAACAGAACCAGGCCTTGGAGTAAAAATTACCACTGTTACTCTTTGAAGATTGTTTCTAATAATCTCTATATCGGAAATATCAAACCTAATTCCTTTAAGAAATTTCATAGTTTCCCGTCTTATTAAGAAATCTTCATGAAGAACCTCAGAATATAATTTTTTATCAAAATACCACTTTGATTTCCAGTCCTTATTAATTTTAAGTCTTAAACTGTAAGGATGTACTTTTTGACCCATATCTTATTCTCCACCATACATCTTTTCATAAACTTCAACAAAAATATGACAACTTCTGTTAATAAGCTTATCTGCCCTGCCTCTAGCTCTAGGCCAAATGCTCCTACGTCTTCTTCCATCATCCACCATTACTGTTTTTACAAATATCATATCCTCAGAAAGATTTCTATTATGATAAATAGCATTCGATGCTGCTGATTTGATTACCTTACACAAAAGTTTAGCACCTTTATTGGGCATAGAACAAAGTATTGCAACAGCTTCAGTATAAGGCTTGCCTCGTATGTTATCGGCAATAGGCCTTACTTTTTTTGGAGAAGATGGCAAATTCTTACCTCTTGCAGTATATCTTCTATTAACAAACATAAACTTCACTTCCTTCCCTTTTTATCTGATTTAGCATGTCCCCTAAAAATCCGTGTAGGCGAAAATTCACCAAGTTTATGCCCAACAAGATCTTCAGTAATATACACAGGAATAAAAGACTTTCCATTGTAAACAGATATAGTAAGACTTACCATCTCAGGAATTATTGTCGAGGCTCTAGAATAAGTTTTAATGACCACCCTTTTATCTTTGCCATAAGATGCCAAAACTTTTTTATAAAGACTTTTTTCTATAAAAGGTCCTTTTTTAATAGATCTTGCCACTATACACTCCTACTTATTTCTTCTTTTAATAATAAACTTGTCTGAGTACTTATGTTTTTTCCGTGTCTTATATCCCTTAGTTGGCTGACCCCAAGGAGATACAGGATGACGACCACCAGAAGTCTTACCCTCACCACCTCCATGTGGATGATCGACAGGATTCATTGCAACACCTCTTACCTTAGGCCTTTTACCAAGCCATCTACTCTTACCAGCCTTACCAATAGAAACATTAATATAATTTTCATTCCCAACTTCTCCAAGAGTTGCCATGCATTTCTTAAAAACCATGCGAACCTCACCTGATGGAAGCTTAACCGTTACATAATTTCCCTCGGAAGCAAGCACCATGGCATATCCCCCAGCACCTCTTACAAGCTGTCCACCTCTTCCAACATTAAGTTCAATGTTATGTACTGCCTTACCAACAGGAATATTTTCAAGCGGCAAAGAATTGCCAACCCTTATTGGAGCATTTGGACCACTTTGTAAAACATCACCTACTTTAATGCCTTTAGGAGCAATAATATATCTTTTATCTCCATCCTTATAAACAAGTAAAGCTATATTAGAACTTCTATTTGGATCATATTCAATAGACACAACTCGAGCAGGTATATCAAACTTATCTCTTCTTCCGAAGTCAATTTCCCTATACCGTCTTTTATGTCCTCCACCCCTTCTTCTAACACTAATTCTTCCAGAAGAATCTCTTCCAGCCCTAGATACCTTCCCCTTAGTTAAAGACTTCAAAGGGCTATTACCCTTACTTAAATCATCAAAAGATAAAGTTGTCTTATAACGCAAAGACGAAGTTTTTGGCCTATAAGTTTTAATACCCATATTTTCCTTTCTCCAAAACCACTAAAAAATATCTATCTTATCTTCTTTTTTAAGATAAACATATGCTTTTTTCCATGAAGAAGTTTTCCCTTTGCCAATAGGATAACCTTTTCTTGAAACAACTGTCTTAACCTTGCTTTTGACATTAAGCAAATTACATGATACTGGAGTAACATTAAAAAGCTCTTTAATCGCAACACCAACTTCTTTCTTATTTGCTTGCTTTCTAACTTTAAAAGTATAAACATTCATATTTTCTCGCTGAATATTAGTTTTCTCAGTAAGCATAGGCGAAATTATTATATCATAAGCTTTCATCATAACTCATCCTTAACATCCATTATAATCTTATTTAACATAAAGATCATTAAGCCCATTAATAGCAGACTCAAGAGCTATTAAATTTTTAGCATAAAATAAATCAACAACTCTAAGTCTATTAAAAGATAAAATCTTTAAATCCCTTATATTCCTTCCCGCTCTTTTAATCATCTGATCATCATTACCCAATAAAATAACTGTTTTTCCATTAGTCTTTATAAAATTCTTTATTATCAATGTAAGCTCTTTTGTCTTTCCTGATTCAATAGTAAAATTTTCAACAACCTTAAATTTATCTTCTGCAGATGCAAAGAGACTAAGAACAGATTTAAAAGCAAGTCTTTTAACCTTCTTTGGAAGCTTATAACTATAGTCCCTTGGTTTTGGTCCTAAAGCTATACCTCCACCAACCCAAATTGGATTTCTCTTAGTACCAACCCTTGCACGTCCTGTACCTTTTTGTTTCCAAGGCTTCTTTGAACTACCCCTAACCTCAGCTCTAGTCTTAGTTGAAGCTGTTCCAACTCTAAGATTAGCTAGCTCATTATTAATAGCATTATATATAGAACCATAACTAACATCTATATTAAAAACTCTATCCTCTAAATCTATAAATCGAAGTTCTTGTCCATCCTTAGAAAAAACTCTCTTTTCCATACTAAACACCCACTTTTTTTGCCCTTTTAACAATAACAAAAGAACCCTTGACCCCTGGCACAGCTCCTTTTACCAAAATGGCTCTTTTATCCTCATCAATAAAAACAATTTCAAGATTTTGAATAGTTTGCTGCTCACCACCCATTCTGCCAGCCATTTTAGTTCCCTTAAAAGTTCTAGCAGGTGTAGTAGCTTGCCCGGTACCACCAAGATGTCTATGAAACTTAGAACCATGAGAAGATGGACCACCACTAAAATTATGCCTCTTCATAGCCCCTTGAAAACCCTTACCCTTAGTAATACCAGTAATATCTACATACTTAATCGCTCTAAAAGCATCAAGACCAATCTCATCACCCGCCTCATAACCTTTAAGTCCCTTAAATTCTATAACATATCTTTTAGGCTCAATATTCTCTAGGATTTTATATTGACCTTTTATAGGCTTTGAAATCTTAGAACTCTTAAGATCAACTGAACCCATTATGAGGGCATCATATCCATCTCTTTCTACTGTTTTTTTTCCTATAACATAATTGGGCTCAAATTCTATTACCGTCACAGGCACCACAACCCCATTATCTTGAAAGACCTGCGTCATGCCAACTTTTTTTCCTATCAATCCCAACATTAAAACACCTCAAATTCATAACTTAAAAAATCTATTTTACTGCTTAATATCAACTTCCACTCCTGCAGGAAGCTCCAATTTCATCAAAGAGTCCATTAAAGCAGAAGTAGGCTCTAAAATATCAATAAGCCTCTTATGAGTTCTCATTTCAAACTGTTCTCTTGATTTTTTATTAACATGAGGAGAACGTAAAACAGTATATTTCTTTATCTTTGTCGGCAAAGGAATAGGACCTTTAATTTTAGCCTTTGACTTATGAACAGCTCTAACAATAGACTCAGCACTCTGATCTAATATTTTAACATCAAAACTAAAAAGCCTTACTCGTATCTTATCTTTAGTAATCAATTTATTCTCCTAAGCTTTAGAGATAAAAAAGCTCTCTAAACTTTACACTATTCTAATATCTCAAGAATTCTTCCTGAAGCAACTGTCCTACCACCTTCTCTAACAGCAAACTCAACATTTTTATCCATTGCTATTGAGGATATAAGTTCGACAACAATATCAACATTATCTCCAGGCATAACCATTTCCTTACCCTCTAAATTAACCATGCCAGTAACATCCGTGGTTCTGAAAAAAAACTGTGGTCTATATCCTGAAAAAAATGGCTTATGCCTTCCACCTTCTTCCTTAGTTAAACAATATATAGAAGCCTTAAACTTTTGATGAGGAGTAATTGTACCAATAGCAGCAATAACTTGACCCCTTTCAATATCCTTCTTATCAACACCTCTTAGCAAAAGACCAACATTATCTCCTGCTTGACCTTGTTCAAGAATCTTTTGAAACATTTCAACACCAGTAACAGTTGTTTTCCTAGTTTCTCTAATTCCAACAATTTCCACTTCTTGCCCAACCTTAATAACACCTCTTTCAATACGACCAGTAGCAACAGTACCACGTCCAGAAATAGAGAAAACATCTTCAACAGCAAGCAAAAATGGTTTATCAATATCCCTTGCAGGAAGATCAAAATAATTATCCATAGATTCAAGAAGTTCTTTTATACATTTTGTAGCTTCAGGATCATCAGGATTTGACATAGCTCCAAAAGCTGAACCCTTTACTATTGGAGTATCACCAGGAAAGCCATATTTCTCAACAAGTTCCAAAACCTCAACTTCAACAAGCTCAACAAGCTCGGGATCTGCTAAATCTAGTTTATTTAAAAACACTATTATCTTCTTTATTCCCATTCGTTGCGCAAGAAGCAAATGCTCTTTTGTTTGAGGCTCTGCTCCACTATCAGCTGCAACTAATAATATTGCTGCATCCATCTGAGCTGCACCTGTAATCATATTTTTAATATAATCAGCGTGCCCAGGACAATCAACATGAGCATAATGCCTACTCTCAGTTTCATATTCAATATGTCTAGCATTAATTGTTATTCCTCTTGATTTCTCTTCAGGGGCATTATCAATATCTTCATACTTAAGTGCCTTAGCACCTTTATTGACCTTTGAACAATAAATACTAATAGCTGCAGTTAATGTTGTTTTACCATGATCAACATGCCCTATTGTACCCACATTCATATGTGGCTTTGTTCTTTGAAAAACTTCTTTAGCCATGAATCACCTCCCAAATTTGTGCTCCAAATCTTCATTTATTTCTTTAAGACTCTTATTTTAAGAATTCCATTTTGTTTCTTTCTTAAGATAAAATTACATATATAATACTTACACGATACATAACCATATTAAAAGAACATACCTCATTAGAAATTGACCCGACTTTCGTGTTTTTCTAAAAGAATTCTTAATAACTCTATTAGTCTACATATTATTCAAGATATAGTCAATATATTAATATATCTTGAATAAAATTATTAAAAGCAAGCAATACTTTTCATATTGATTCACAATATTTGCTTCAAACAAATTAAAGTTGAAGACACAGCTTATTAATTATAAAGACAATATAAAACACAAAGACTTTGACATTAATATCAATCCATGATTATTGCTAAACACACACAAACAATTTTAACATTATATAAAAAACCTTAATTTTAACTATAAATACTCTCTTTAAAAGAATAAACATAAGATTAAGACTTAAATGACATTACATGCCCATAACATAAAAAATAATCACAAACTTAATATTGAAGTATTTGATATACTAGGCAAATAATCACATAAAACATAAAGTTTACTAACTATTCTAAGCTTATCATTAAAAAGGTTACAATAAAATAATAATATGTCAAGACACAATTTAAAATATATACCACTAAATACGATGATAATATTCATTATATCAATCACTATATCATGCATAAAAAACAATTCTGTCAAATCAAAAGAAATTGCCAGAGAAATTACTCATATTATCACCATAAAGAAAAATACAGAAAAGATTGAAATAGTAAGATTTAATACTAGTGATAAAAATAATTTAATTATTACTCTTAAAAATAATAAAAAAATAGACATAAAACAAAATTCATTCGCAATTTTTAAAAAAGGAAATAAAACAGGTTTCATAATTAAAGAAGGACTTAAGGCAGGAGAAGAAAAAACTTTCAAATTAAATATTAATATTAATAAGAAACAAAAAAACATATTCTATATATTTTTAAAGCAAGATTGATTTATTAATATTCAATTTTTATATGATTTCCTTACTTGCAAATATAAAATTATATAATCCTGATTTTCAACCAAACTAATTTAAATGATTATAAATATAACCCTACCGTTTCTTAATCCAATATTTAAAATTAAGACTTAAGCAGAACAAAATAATTAAAGCTACATAATTTGAGATTGTAAAAGCATATCCTAAAGAATTTTCCAAAACTCCAAAATACTGCAATATAAACACAGATGGCAAGCGAATAATCCAAAGACGAACACAAACAATAATCATAACAAGTTTTGTAAGTCCCATTCCAATGAACCCTCCAAAAAAAACTTGTTGCAATCCAAATCCAATAGCACCAATCGATGCCACTAACAAATAGTCATTAGCATAACTAAAAACTTCTAAGTCATTTGTAAAAGTTTTTATTATAATTCCTCTAAAAAATATTAAAGATACTGCAAAAATAACCATTATTACTAAGGTAACAAAAAATCCCTTTTTAAAAATATCTCTTACTCTATCAAAATTCTTTGCGCCAAGATTTTGTCCAACAATTGAAATAATGCCAGTACCAATACTCACTCCAGAAAGAATAAGAAATGAAATAATATTATTAGCCATGCCATAAGCAGCTAAAAATTTTGGGTTGATTTGAACTGCAATATAATGAAAAATAAAAAACGACAATGAAGCCATAATCTGTCCAAAAGCAGCTGGAAGACCCAAACTAACAATATTTTTTATTATAGGAATATCTGGAGCAATATCCTTAAAATGCACTTTAAGCCCATAATTTAGTCTATAAGTTAAAAAAAAATAAAAAAGAACAGTCATTAATTTTGCAAAAAGAGTAGACCAAGCAGCACCAGAAATACCTAAATCAAACGTAAACATTAATATCGGATTAAGAATAATATTAATAATATTTGCAATCAAAGTCAATAACATTGCAATTACGGTCTCTCCTTGAGAATTTAAGATGTATATAACAGAAACACTTAAAAACATTATAGGTATTGTATAGATTACAACATGGAAATAAGATTTTGTAATTTCTTTAAGTTCACCACTTATGCCCATAACATCTAAAATAAAATCTATAGACAATAAAACCAAAATTGCAACAAACAAAGACAATACAAAATTTAAAAATATCAATTGGCCTGCATATTTTGAAAACTTAGCAAAAGTCTCTTCTCCAATACATTTAGACATTAAAGACACACTTCCCATAGCTATTCCCATAGCAAAAACCATAATAAGAAAATTAATAGGCCCAGCAAGAGACAATGCAGCAAGCGACATAGCTCCAAGTTTTCCAACATAAAACATATCTGTAAGTTCATAAAGAGACTGAAGCATATTAGTTATCACGATAGGCAAACTGATAACTAAAAGTACTTTATATAAATTACCTTCTAATATTAATTCTCTAGATTTACTTATTATCATAGCACATATTATACTTATAAATTATCATAAGGCTTCACAAAAGTACTTTTTCATTCAATTCAAAAATAAATAAATTCAATTCAAAAATAAATAAATTCAATTATGAAACTCATATACAAAGCTTTATCCTCAGTAAATAGTAATATATCAACATATAAATGCCAAGCTTTTTAACATAAAATATCAATTATCTCTTAAAATCTAAACAATAATAACAATAAAATTCCCCTTATCCTGCTTTTGTCAAACAATCAAATTATCTTCTAACAAAGATATAATTCCTATTTTTATAACACTTTCTTAATCCTTGCCCCCAAAGAACTCAATTTATCAACAACATCTTCATATCCTCTCTCAATCTGATAAATGTTTTGAATACGACTCTCACCATTAGCACAAAGAGCTGCAATAAGCAAAGACATACCAGCTCTAACATCAGGAGAAGATACATTACTTCCTTTAAGGATAGTTTTTCCTGTAACTACAGCACGATGGGAATCACAAAGAACAATCTGAGCACCCATTTTGATAAGCTTATCTACAAAAAACATTCTTGATTCAAACATTTTCTCGAAAATAAGAACAGTTCCTTGAACTTGAGTAGCAGTTACTATCATTATGCTCATAAGATCTGTTGGAAAAGCTGGCCATGGTCCATCATCAATTTTGGGAATATAACCTCCAAAATCTAATTTAACCTTCAAATCTTGTTTTTCCTTAACATATATGTTTTCATTGTCATACTCAAAATTAATGCCAAGTTTAGAATATACATGCTTTATTAAAACAAAATTCCTAGGATCAGCCTTGTTAATCTCAAGTTCACCTCCTGTTAACGCAGAAAGGCTAATTAGAGAACCTACTTGCATAAAATCAGCTCCTATGCGAAATCTAGTTCCACTTAATTTTCTTACACCTATTATTCTAAGCATATTAGAACCAATACCAGAAATATTAGCACCCATAGAATTCAACATATTACACAAATCTTGTACATGTGGTTCACATGCAGCATTCATTATCACAGTCTCACCAACAGCAAGAACAGCAGCCATAATAATATTCTCAGTAGCAGTAACGGATGCTTCATCTAAAAACATTTCAGCACCGACCAATTTACCTACTTCTAAAACAATCCGTTCACTATTTATCAGCTTAGCACCAAGCTTACCAAGTCCATAAAAATGAGTATCAAGACGCCTTTTTCCAATCACATCTCCACCAGGAGGAGCAATATTGATTTTACCACACCTAGCAAGCATAGGTCCTACAAACAAAATTGAAGCCCTAATTAAATCTGTCAAAGAAGAATCTACCTCTGTTCTTACAATATTCAAAACTTTAATTTTAACAACATCACCATCCCTTAAAACCCAAGCTCCCATGTTCTTTAAAATGTCCAAAATAACTTCTACATCTTTAATATTTGGAATATTTTCTAAAATAACTTCTTCATCTGTAAGCAATGCAGCTGTAATGCAAGGCAAAGCCGCATTCTTATTTCCACTAGCTGTTATTTTTCCACCTATTTTAAAACCACCCTCTACAACATATCTATACATTATTGCCCCCAAATAAATAAAGCTTGCATAAATTAAACTCATTCTAAGAAATTAAAATATCATTTTCAAATATCACTTCTATTCTCAAGATTACCATCAAACTCGATATATTCCCTTACAACCTCCACCCACACAGCTTTACCATTATCAATCTCAACTATAACACCATTAAAACCAAGCCCTTCCCAAGATTCAGTAAACCGATTATTTAAAAATCCTTTCAAGAACTTATCTATTTCAAATTTAGGCTCATATCCAACAACACTATTTAAGCTGCCAACCCTACCAAGATCAGTAATAACCGCAGTACCATCGAAAATTCTGAGATCTGCTGTTAATATTCTCTTACCAGTACCCAAACAAGCACTGACTCTAGATTTTAGATAAAAGAACATAGCATTAACCTCAGCCGTGGTATTTGAATCAAAGATCACAATTATGTTGTTAGTATGCAACTTAATTTTTTCACAAAAATAATCAAAAGCAAAAAAAGGATTATTAAAATTATATTTTGTAATACCTGTTTGTCCAACAAGTCTAATTACAGCAATCTTCTTGCCACTAACATTGTAAATAAAATAAGAATAACCTCTTAATTTTGTAGGACAATTTAGAGGCTTTAAAATAAAATTAAATTTATCAAGATCATCATTCAGTCCAGCCCTTACAAAGGCATTTTCTCCTAAAGTTAAAACATCAATACCATACTTTTTTAACAAAAATGCATGCCTTTTACAAAGCCCTCTAAATCCTGTAGTAAAATTATTACCAGATATTACAAAATCAATGTGCTTCTTTTGCTTAAAAGAAGACAAAAAATTTTTTATTACAACAATACCAGGCTTACTTACAACCTCTCCAGTAACCAAAATCCGCAAACTCACTAAAGCCTCTCTCTTTATTAATCTAGATTGAAAAACTTAGAAATAGCATTCTTTACAATAATGCTTGATACAAAATAGCTTATCACAATTGAAATGATAATCATAAAAAAAACTAGAATCAATTGAAAAACAGAAGAAGCAATAATGTTAATTTTAGCAATCAAAAGAAATTCCAGTAAAAAAACCAAAAACATCAAAGATAAATTAATTAATGAACATAAAATAAAATACAAAATCTTCATAAATCAATACTTTTCTTTCTTGCAAACAAATCATAAATTATAAATAAAGTCATTCCTATAACAACATAAGTATCTGCAAAGTTAAAAGTTGGCCATCTTTGGAGTCCAAAAATACCAAAAAATCTCACATCCAAAAAATCCACAACTCCCAAGGGTCTAAAAAGTCTATCAACAATATTTCCAATACCACCAGATAAAATCAATAAAAGAGCAATTCTAGCAAATCTACTGCGTTCTTTTAATATAAAATAAAAAACTAAAACTAAAACAATAATAGGAATTACAAGGAAAAATAAATTCTTCAAACTAGAATCAATATTAGAGCCTATTGAAAATAAAATACCAGTATTTCTCACATGTATTATTTTAAAAAAATCTCCAAAAAAAGATAAATATTCAGTTCCAATTCTGACATACTTAACAATTAAATATTTAGATAATTGATCACAAAAAACTAAAGTAGAGACAAATATCAAATTGTTAATTAATCTGTGCTTATTTATACTCATGTAAAATCCTTATAAATTAGTATCTTTTAAAATAAAATTAACATCTAATTCTTTCTGATTTCCAAAATATTCCATTAATTTCATTAATCCAAACATTTCAGTAAAATAATGACCAGCAAATATTAAATTTACATCATATTCCTCAGCTAAAGGATATATCTGATGAGAAGTATCTCCTGTTATGAACAAGTCAATGCCATGTTCCAACGCTTCCTCAAAAAAAGAAGACCCAGAACCACTAACAATCGCTACCTTTTCGACATGTTCTTTAAATTTTTTATAATAAAGAATATGCTTATTATTAGCTTCAATTTTCTTCAAAATTTCAGAAAAATTAAGTTTAGTAGTAGCAATAATACCCAAATTAAATCCTTTATAACTTGCAAAAGAAATAGGGCTATGAAATCCTAAAAAATCAGAAAAAACCTTGCTATGAGAATAAACAGGATGGGCATCCATCGGTAAATGAATGCAGTAAAGAGATAAATCATTTTCAATAAGCCATTTAACTTTTTCATATACTCCAGCAACAATTTTCTCTGACTTTGACCAAAAAATGCCATGATGAGTTATTAAAAAATCACAATCCTTTGCTTCTTTTAAAGTTGCCATACCTGCATCAACAGCAAAAGCAATCTTTTTAACTTCTAATTCTAAATTACCTACTTGAAGCCCATTAATACTTTTGTCAATATTTTCATAATCTTTTACTTTAAAAATTTCATCCAAGATAGATGATAACTCTTTAACAGTCAAATTAAGTTCTCCAAATTGAAGCGTAACTCCTCTTTTCCCTAGATTTTCTATAAGAATAAAGATTATCACTACAATAAGTACACAAACCTGAATCCTCAAGATCTAAATTAAAATTAGAAATCAACCCCAAATTAAAATTAGCATTATCAAAATATATTTTATCATCCTTTCTACAAAAAGACATATCTAACAACTTTTTACTAAATTTTGAATTTACTTTTTCAAAAAACTCTAAAGAAATTTCATAACAGCATGACCTATTATAAGGACCAAAAACAACTTTTAAATCCTGAAAATCCGAGCCCATGCTTTCAAACATCAATAACATTTTTAAAATAACAAGCTTAAAAGTACCCTTATATCCACTGTGAGCAAGCCCAATATATTTTTTTGATTTGTCAAATACGTATATTGGAAGACAATCTGCATAGTAAGCCAGAAGAGCAACATTGCAAGAAGAAGAAACAAGTCCATCTCCTTCCTGAAAATTGACAAAATCATCAGAAACATTATAAACAACATTCGTATGTAATTGTTTTAAATACTTTATCTTTTTATTCTTAGGAATAAAACTTAAATTATCACTACTAATATCTCTTACACTTAAATTGAAAGGTTTCTTAGTATAGATCAACTTAACACTAGAATCTAATTCAAACTCATAATAAAATTCTCTTTCTATTATTTTCATAACTTAAACTCTTTACCAAGATAAAGCTTTTTAGCTTTATCACTATTTATAATATAATCAACATTTCCCTCATCAAGTACTTGTCCTTGATAAATAATATAAGCTCTATCTACTATATCAAAAGCATCTCTTACATTATGATCAGTAATTAAAACTCCAATATTTTTACTTTTTAGAATTTTTATTATATCTTTTATATCTCTAATGGCAATAGGATCAATACCTGCAAAAGGTTCATCAAGCAATAAAAAATATGGACTAACTGCTAAAGCCCTAGCTATTTCAGTTCGCCTTCTCTCTCCTCCAGATAGAGTATAAGCTTTTTGATATTGTATTCTCTTAATTTCAAATTCTTTAAGAAGCTTTTCAAGCTCCATCTTACGCTCAGTTTGAGATAAATCTTCTCGCCTCTCAAGAGCAACCAAAATATTATCCTCAACTGTAAGTTCTCTAAAAATAGATGATTCTTGTGGCAGATACACAATTCCTAGCCGTGCTCGCTCATACATGTTAAGATCAGAAACATCATAACTATTTATCAAAACACTCCCACTCTTAGCTCTAATAAAGCCTACAATAATATAAAAGGTTGTAGTTTTCCCAGCACCATTAGGACCAAGAAGACCTACAACTTCACCTTGATGAACATTAATGGTAACCCCATTAACAGCCCATTTCTCTCCATATTTCTTAACAATGTTATCTACCTTAAGAACAATATCGCTATTAGTGCTAAAACTAAGTTTTTCTCTTATTAATTTTATTTTATTTCTTTTACTGAAAAACATCTTATTCCACTTGAGTAAATTTACCTTCAACATCGCCCTCAAGACTATATTTATTGGTCTCTGTATTCAAAATTATTCTTGAAGCAGAATAATAATTATCATCTTGATAAATTACAGGAACCCCCTCAAGAATTATCTCTTTATTTTCCTTATTATAAATTCCATTTTCAGCTCTTGCAAAGATATCACCTTTATATATTTTAACAGAATACTGCATAATATAAATATTTGTTTTTCGATTACCTTCAATTCTTTCAGCTTTAACAACAAGTTCATTTTCTAAGTCTTCAAGCTCAACTCCTTTTTGAAGATAGAAATTATCCAGTTTTCTATTAACAAACAAAAACTGAGACTTAACATTCATTTTATTGCCATAATCCTCATAATAAACATTTCCACGGGCTTCAATATAAGAACTTCCCTCACCATAAATTTCAATCTCATCAGCTCTAAGCTTAAAATCAGATGAAATCACCTCAGGATTCCCCTTTAAAACAATTCTCCTGTAAAAAGAAGACAAAATACCATGAGAAAAATCCGATCTAAAAGTAAATTCCTTCTTTTTTTGTTGACTCTCTACGGTTTGCAACTTCAAAGACTCATCTAACTTCCCTTTATCTTGTGCATAACCACAAAAACAAGAAATACAAATTAAGCAAATAATCAAACTTCTCATTTTATCAGTCCTTCAATCCCGGAATAAAAATAAAAATTATTATTATTTAAAAAATATGAAAACCCCTTGCCAGTTATATTACTATCATTAAATCTAATGAATACCAACTCATTTGGAGGTGACAATAATCTTTTCTCACTATTCCGCCATAAAAGCCTATTAGTATTAATCAGGTAATAGTTATTTGTATCTTCTATCTTTAACTCTACAGAATCTCTTATGTCTGAATCCTTAGTAACATGCGAACCTTCCAAAACATTAAATTTACCCGAAATTCGATTTTCCAAAGCATGATATAAAAATCTTCCATTATCAATTTTATAAATCTTATAATAATGAAAATAATTCAAGCTTAAAGCTTTTAATATAGTCTGTTTCTTTCCACCTACAATATTATGATAACTAATCCCCAATATTTGTATTGAAGGAGTCTCTTTGGCAGCCTCTGTTCTACCAGAATACTCACTGTAATCAAAAGTACAATTTAAAAAAAGTAAAAGTAGTAAAAAATAAAACAAAGCAATTCTCATCATACAAATCCTTAAACAAGCTCATAAAGTAATACTTACGCTTTCCAATTGAAAAATATAATCATAAAATTTCAATATGATTTTAATTCATCAGATTTAGATAATTATCCACACCACTTGAATCCAACAGATTTATAATATAAATTACTCACAAACCACAAATTTTTACTTCACTTTAAAAATAATCCTTCTTTAGGATTATCTAAAAATAATATAATAATTATGCAATACTCCTAAAAATTTTTCACTAAAATTTCTCTTATATTACCACGTCCAACTGGATTTGAATTAATAAATCTTTTAGAATCAACAAAAATAACATTATAATTCCTATATAGTTCAAGGCTAGACGTAGTATTAGAATTTGAAAGCAAAAATTTAGCCCCTCTTTGATCTATCTTGTCACAAAAATGTAGCAATTTTTCATGCATTTTAAAATCAAACCTATATCTACTATAATTTGTAAAGTTACTTGTTTTTGAGTAAGGTATATAAGGAGGATCAAGATAAACAAAATCATCTTTCGCTATAAAATCAAGTAAACAAAAAAAATCTAAGCTTAAAACTTTAACTTCTCTTAAAAGCTTAGAAGCCAGCCGTAAATTTTTAACTTCATAAAAACTAATTTTTTTATATTTACCAAAAGAAGTATTAAATTTCCCTTTGAGATTTTCCCTATAAAGACCATTATAACAAGTTTTATTTAAATAAAGAAAAATACATGCCTTTTCTAAATTGGTCAATTTTTCATTATTAAAACGATTTCTAATATAAATATAGCTATCCTTTAAGTAAGGATAGCTATATTTATATTTTTCTATTTCTAATAAAAAGTTATCTAAATTATAAGCAATTTCCCTATAAAAATTAATTAAATTAGAATTTATATCATTAATAATTGAATTTTTCAAATTCAAAGCAAAAAATAATGCTCCCCCACCTACAAAAGGCTCAATATAATTATTGAAAGCAAGGGGCATATTATCTAAAATAGATTTCAATAAATTTTTCTTTCCGCCAGCCCATTTCAAAATAGGCCTTATTGCAACTCTAATATTCATATCAACCATAATAATGTTCAAATTCATCGTCCCTTTCATAGATTAAGATTTCATCTTCTTTAAACCAAACAGATATTTCACGAATAGCATCATCAACATTAGCAGAAGCATGGATTACGTTATAAACTGAAAACTTTTTCTCATTTGCATAATTAAAACTATGATACGCAAAATCGCCCCTTATTGTCCCAGGAGAAGCTATTTTTGGTTCTGTAGAACCACAAAATTTTCTAACAACTTCAATAACTTCAACACCCTCAACAACAAACGCAAAAACTGGAGAACTCATTATAAAATCAATCAAAGATTGCCAAACAAATTCGCCATGCCTTACAGCAATATCATCATACAAATAATGTGTTTCAGCCATTTTTCTATCAACTAAAATCATCTTAGCAGCCACAATTTTCAATCCTGCTCTTTCAAATTTAGAAATTACACTACCAATCAAACCTCTTCTCACTCCATCAGGTTTAATAACACATAAAGTTCTTTGTATTAAAGCAGACATAAAACCCCCTTTTTTCAACAAAATTTAAGTTAATTATAAGACATAATTTATTGACCTTATGCAGGTCAATTTCAAAAGAAAAATAAAAAAATGAGCAAAATTATGAAGAACAATTCTTAAAAACTATAACAATAAAAGATTGTCCAATTTCACATCTTAAGTCTCAAGCGTAAAGCCCTAAGAGCAGTAATTTTATCCGAACTACTGATACTTCCTCCAGCAGGAAGACCAGATGCTATTCTTGTAACACTAACATCTAAATTCTTTAAAAGACTACTAATATAATTAGCTGTTACATCCCCTTCAATGCTAAATTCTGTAGCAACAATCACTTCTTGAGCTCCAAGCTCTCTAACATAACTCTCTAACTTGTCAAGCTTTAACCTACCAGGACCAATATCTTTTAAAGGATCAAGATGACCATGAAGCACAAAATAAAATCCATCATACTCTTTCGTAGACTCAATAACCTCTAAGTCTTGTGGTGTTTCCACAACACAAATCAAATCTTTATTTCTATCTAAATCCGTACAAATATCACAAAATTCTCTCTCAGCAAAGTTGTAACAATTTTTACACTCTCTTACCCTAGAATGTAGATTAATTAAAATTTGTCCCAGATTTTTTGCATAATCGTCACCATTATAAAGAATATCATAAACCATTCGTGTTGCCGTCTTTTGACCTATACCCGGCAACTTAGAAACTAAAACTATTAAATCTTTTATAATCAAAATTTAAATCCCAAATGGAATAGAACCCATGGTTTTTGACTTTATTTCTTCCTTAACCTTAAAAATAGCATCATTAAAAGCTGATTTTATCATATGCTCAAGGGACTCATTATCTAAGTCGCTAAAAAATTCTTCCTTAACTGTAACTTTTTTGACAACAAACTCTCCATTCATCTCAACAACAACAACATCGCTTCCCGCTCTGCCATAAACAACAATTTGGGATATTTCTCTTTTAATATTATCAATATTACCTTTAAAATTTGACATATTCTTCAAAAAATCAAATGGATTTACTGACACATTCTACTCCTTTACCTCACTTGCTCCAAAAATGTTTTTAATCCTCAGTACATCATTCTCAAACTCATCATCATTATCTTTAAACTGCCTTTGAAAGATAACATTCAACCTAGGAAATTCTTTACGAAACTCATTTCTTATTTCATTCTGATAAGCTTGCAGCTGATTATATTCAAACCCACTAAAAATCTTATAATAAAGTACCCCTTTATCAATAAGAACCTCTCCTGAGTATACTAAAGTCTGGACATATTTAGATACTAAATAAATAAAACTTTCTTTAATTTTATCATTATCATCCACCTCATTAAAACTATCTTTTGTCTCTATAAAAATCTCATCAATATCATTACCAGCATCAGAGTCAAGCCATTCAGAGTTATTAATATCAGTCTCTAAAAAAGCAGTCTCAATTTTCTCTGAATTAATCTCCAATGACTCCACTGCAGGAATATTATCTAATTCTAGTTTTAAATCAGAATCAGGATCATTGACATTAAAACCAACCTCATCAAGAACTTTAGCTTCAATATCTCGAATTTGCTCAATTAAAATATGATTTGGTACATAATTTTTAAGTCTAAGTATCTTAATAAAATTAATCTCAAGTTCATATCTAGGATTCACTGAAAACTGCAAATCTCTATAAGTTGCAAGCAATACACTAATACTTCTCTCAATATGCTTTAAATCAAAATTTGATAAATTTTTTTTTAAGTTCTCAGATTTAACACCAATGAACGTAAGATTTTTAATATCTAATTTTAAAAACAATATCTCTCTAAAGAATTCAATTGCATCAAGAAGAAATTGTTCACATGAAATTCCCGTTAAAAATATAGCATCTAAAACATAAATCAATCCCTTTAAATCATCATTAATAATACTTAGGGCCAATTTTTCTAAAAAATCATCACTAGTCAATCCCATCTTAGATCTGATTTTTTCAAACTCTATGTTGGAATTACTTAATGAAACAATCTGATCAAAAAGAGTATAAGCATCCCTTACACTCCCCCCACTTTTATAAGCAATCCACCTTAAAGCTTCATTTTCATATTTAACATTATCTTCAAGACAAACTCTCTTTAACATCTCATAAACCTTATCTAAAGGTAAAAGCCTAAAACTAAAATGCTGACACCTACTTTTTATTGTATCTGGAAGCTTATGAACCTCTGTTGTAGCGAAAATAAAGACAATATAACTGGGAGGTTCTTCAATTGTTTTTAAAAGAGCATTAAAAGCAGAATTTGAAAGCATATGTACTTCATCAATAATATAAACCCTATATCTAGAACTAGCAGGAGGAAACATTATTTCTTCTTTAATTTGCCTAACATCTTGCACAGAGGTATTTGATGCACCATCAATTTCAACAATATCAAGGCTATTATCGTTATCAACAGACTTACAACTGTAACACACACCACAAGGGATAATTGTCGGTCCTTTGTGACAGTTCAAACACCGAGCAAAAGCCCTTGCAGAAGAAGTTTTACCAACTCCTCGTGGTCCTGAAAATATATAAGCATTTGCTACTTTATTGTTTTTTATTGAATGCTTTAAAGTTTCAACAACAAAATCTTGACCCTCAAGAGAATTAAAATCTCTGGGACGCTTCTTAATAGCAGTACCTCTTGCAGATATCATCCCATATCCTCACACACATCAATAAATTTTATTCAAGCTCTAGATTTGTAAACGAAAAATTATTTAAACAATAAAAATTATTCTTCAGCAACATAACATTAATACTTTTCTTAAACATTAACTTTTTATGAAAATACACTTAACCTGTTTAAGAAAACTAAATTTATCCTAAGACTTACGCACTCATTAAGTAATCACTTACCGCTGCTACTTTCCAGTCCTAACGGGATTAGGTAACACTCAATAGTGCGGTTCCTAGGAACCGGAGAAAATGGGATTCGAACCCATGATACATTTTCATGTATACGCGCTTTCCAAGCGTGCGCCTTCAGCCACTCGGCCATCTCTCCAAAATCAACAACTTTCTGTGCCCAAGAGGACTTGAACCTCCGACCTTCAGAATCGCAATCTAACGCTCTATCCAGCTGAGCTACGGGCACAAACAAACATTTTACTTCAATTGTAATAAAAATTATTATTTATTACAATTAGTAAAAAGTAAAATATTAATTCGTATATCAAAAGGAGTAATAAATGACAATCAAGCTTCCAATCATCATAGCAATATTCTCATTGATTATATCATGCAAAAAACATGAAAAAAAAATAGAAAGTGCTGAAATTAATATTGAAACAAAAATTATCAAAGAAACCATTACTGATTCAAATAATAATATCTTTCAAATAGATGCCCAAATCCCCACCATAGCAGGTCTAGACCTTGGATTTGAAGATCTTATAAAAGAATGGAAAACCTATAACGAAACTGAATTCCTTAAAATAAGGGAATCAAAGAAATACAACTATGAGCCTTTTTATTACTCTAACTTTGAAATATTTAAAAACCCAGATCTTAAAATAACATCAATTCTATACTCTCAATACACAATAAAAAAGTATGATGCAAACGGACTTACAACATATCATCCGATTAACCTAAGGGGGAAAGAAAAAATCAAACTCTCAGATGTAATTTCAAAAGATCAATTAGACTCTTTAATGCAAGTACTAAGAGAACAGGTAAAAACAGAATTCATAAAATTTATAAATTATTCCAATGACAGCCCTGAATTTAAAAAAGAATTTGAAGAAGCTTTCAGACAATATAAATATTATTTTAAAAACAATAAAGTTGTAATTTTTTATGATCCACTTGTAATTCGAGCACGATCAAATGGAAAAGTTGAATTTACATTTCCAATCGATCAAAATACTGAAAATTAAGAAACCGGCTGTGCAATTCACTAATTACAAACGCAAGAACGGAGAGGGTGAGATTCGAACTCACGGTAGGCTACCCTACGACGGTTTTCAAGACCGTAGCATTAAACCACTCTGCCACCTCTCCCAAATTATTTATAAATACTAATAAATTTAAGAAACTCTTGTCAAATAAACCTTAACAAAAATTCTCCACCTACACGGAGAGAATGGGATTCGAACCCATGGTCCCTCTTTTAAAAGGACAACTTCTTAGCAGGAAGCCCCATTCGACCACTCTGGCATCTCTCCTTGCAACATACTAATAAATAGTATATCAAAATAGTATATTAGAGTCATCATATTGTCAATAAATAACTTTCAATCCTAATAATTGATTCTAAAATCCCTATAAACCTCTATTAAATCCTTAAATTCTTTAATTGTAACATCAAATTTTAAGTGTGTAAGCGCATCTGAAAGAATTTTTTTAGCAATTTCTACCTCATTGTTGCTAGACCTAAGCTCAATATGCTCATCTTTGATTTTCCAAATATATGGACAAATTCTAGTCTCATAACTAAATATGAACACAGGATCTTTTAAATTCAAAGAATTATCAATAAAAAATAAATACTCCAACACCCACTTACCCTTCAAAGCCATTGCAAACTCATCTAAGAGCTCTTCAATAAAAATATCTTCTCTGGCTTCAAGTAGACTTAAAAAATTAGAATAAATATCTGGCTTAAGTTCACAAAGCCTTTTCATATAAAAATAAGCATCTTCAAGATCTCGATTTCTTAAAAAAAATAAAAATGCATAAAAATAAACTGAATCCATATCAGGATAATCTGACACTATCCTATCAATAGACTTTTTAGGAGAAAAATTCAACAATTTTATTGTGGCAATATGCATATTATATATTGTATAGATATTAGGAAAACTTAAAATAGCTTTCACATAAGACTGGGTGGCTTGTGTCATATTGCCTATTTTATGCAAAATAGTTGCTCTATTATGCCAAATATATTTAGAATGACTCGAATCTGTTAAAAGATTCTCAGAAAGTTTAATTGCACCACTTATCTCTCCAATAGAATAAAGGTAATACATTAAATAATTAACAATAAGAGAAAGATTAATCTCTGAAAAGCTCTCATCTATCTTAAACGGTTTTGCACTCTCAAATATACAATTTTTTTCCAAAAACCAAGCATTCAATTTAACAAGAGTATTATTTTTATCCACATCAGCAGCTTTAATAATCATCTGAACAGCCTCATCTTTTCTGCCTAGCATCTCAAGCAAAATAGCAGCATTATTAATGGCCTGAACAAATTTAGAATTCTGTTCACTAGCTTTTAAAAAACAACTCAAAGACTTCTCATAATTTCTCAATCCAAAATAAAAAACCCCAAGATTATAATTTTGGAAATAACTTAATTTATCTTCCTTTCCCTCAAATTTACCATAATTTAAAAGTTTAATTAAAAAACTATACTCACTTAAAACAGGATAAGTATCTAATATATACAGAAGTGCCTTATAATCCTTTAGTCTAAAATAAATTAAAGCTTTAAGAGATAGAACATCAAAACTATCATCAAAAACATCCAAATTTAAAATAGAATTCTTAAAATCACCCTTTTTATAAAGATCCAAGGCCTTTTCAACATTAGTGCTATTCATATTGCTTCAAAAGCTCCATAGGTCTTACGGCAATTTCTTTTGAAAAAGAAGCCTCATTCACACTTTTGTCTAAATTATAAGAAGCAACACTAATATAATAAAGTCTTCCATTTTCAAGACCTGTAATTCTAAAAGAGGTCTGCTTACCAACATCAATAGGAGATGTCAAAACACTGCCAACTTTACCATGATAATTGCCAGGACTAGAACCAATATAAATATAATAACCACCAATATTAGCATTAATAACAGGAAACCATTCAATTAATACCTCACCAGAACCCGGAACGGCTTTTGTTATTAAAGGAGGGAAAGGAGCAGCCTCAGGTATGTATGTTATAATCATATTATAAAGAGCTGGACTTTCTAAAGGAACACCACTTGGATAAAATTCGACCTTAATTTGAATATACTTTGATGCATTAAATTTAGGAAATTCATTTTTAGGCTCAAAATGAATCCAATCTCCCATTAAATTCTTTTTAATCTCTCCATTCTCATTTTTTCCATAAAAAACCTTATTATCCAACCTATAATAGTAAACAATATCTGTGTCTTTTGGCTTCACACTATCAAATTCAATAGATAAAATTTGAGAATAATCCTTAGATAACTTGATTGGCTCTGTAATAATATATCCCTTACTTTTTGAAAAGAAAGCATTGTGAACTTCTTCAAAACTTTTATGAATTTCAAAATTCTCAATAGCTCCTGTAAAATACTGTCCCAATGTAAAATCAATAAAATCACCAATATTTAATAAATAGCCAGAACCTTCTTTTTTATCAGCAGTAACATATTCTATAGCCTGGGGCTTAGAGTCTATCAAATATTCCAATAAACCATCTTTCTGCCTATACCTCACAGTATGCAAATGCCATTCTTTTGGAATAAAATCATCATCACTTTTCATCTTAATTCTAATGGGTTCTCCATTATCATTCAAAAATACGTTATTAAAATTCCAAACGAAAGTTCCTTCCTCACTCTCTAAACGAATAGCTTGGTCCAGCCAAACACCCTTAACATTTTTATATCCGTTCCAACTTACAATAACTTCCCCAGTAACAGAAGTAGAACGGTAAGCCCAAAACTGAATAGTAAAATCAGAAATTACATTGCCTGAATAGAAAAAAGCCTTTTTTGTTAATGGTTTAAGTTTAACAGTATTGCGGCTTGAATAAAAAATTAAGGAACTGCCAGAAATATTATGAAAAAAATTTGAAATTTTTGCATTATCTGAATCAACAAAATAATTTAAAGCAGCATCCTTAACAATGTTATCTTTTTCCATTTCTAATCTTAAATCAATATTATCAAAATCTAAAATTCCCTTATATCTATCCAAATAAATTCCAAGAACACCCCTACTATCTCTTGCAAAGCTAATATTATGAGCTTCCTGAATAAATTTAAATCCATCTTTAGCATCAAGAATCAACTTAAGTTCCTGAGAAAACACACTAAAAATAAATAAACAAAATAGGGAAAATATAATAATCAATCTCATTATAGACCTTTATCTTTTTCAACATAAAAAATCAAAAACATATAACAATTCAAGTATAATATAGCATTATATCACAAAAATAAAATGATTATCTCAAGGCAATAATAGGCACAAAATGAAAGAACATTTAAACAATTTACATAAAAAAGTACAAAAATTTCCATCAACAAGTGGCTGTTACAAGATGTACTCAAAAGATAACAAGATACTGTACATAGGAAAAGCAAAAAACTTAAGAGCAAGAGTAAAAAACTATTTTCTAGAAAAAATTGGCCATAAAACAAAAATACTAATGAAAAATGTAGCAAATATAGAAATAATTACCACAAATAGTGAATATGAAGCTTTACTATTAGAATGCAACTTAATCAAGAAACACAAACCAGATTACAATATCAAGTTAAAAGACGATAAAGGATACCCTATGATAAGAATAACTTGTGAAAAGTACCCAAGAATCTTTAAAACCAGAAAAATAATAAATGATGGAAGCGAATACTTCGGACCATATGTTAATGCAAAAAACCTAAACTTAGTCCTAGCTCTCATCAACAAAACATTTAAAACTAGAAAATGCAAAAAAAAATCAAAAAACCCTTGCCTTTATTTTCACATGGGTCAATGTCTTGGAGTATGTCATAGAGAAGATCTTGAAGAACAATACAAAAAAGAAGTAAACAAAATAAGACATATATTAAATGGAAATATATCCAAACTTTTAGATGAGATTGAAATAAAAATGAAAGAAGTAATTAAAAAAGAGGATTTCGAAACAGCAATAAAGTTAAAAGAAACTAAAAAATCATTAATTGAGATAAGTCAAACACAAATAATTACAAGAATGAACAAACTTAGTACAGACTATATATACACTCATAAAAATGATAGTTTAAATGTCATAGTAATACTTAAATACAGAGACGGAAAATTAGTAGAAAAAGACATAAATTTCGATGAAAGCATATATGAAGAAGATGAGTTAACTGAAGTATTTATAACACAATACTATACATCATTAAATATGATAGTACCTGATAAAATACATATCTTTAAAAAGATTGACACTACAAATATCACAAAACTAATAAATGAATTTAAAGATAAAAAAATAGAAATAATTTACAAAGAAACTCCAGACACTATAAAAATAATGGAGATGGCAATTTCTAATGCAGAAATAGCATTAAGATCATATGATAATGAACAAAATAAAGCATTAGAAAGCCTAAAGATTATTCTTGAAATGACAAAATTACCAAAAACAATTGAAGGATTTGACATTGCTCATCTCAATGGATACGATACAGTAGCATCACTTATTACCTTTAAAATGGGCAAACCCTTTAAAAATGGATATAGAGTTTATAAGATCAACTCATTAAATAATGGCGAGATTGACGACTTTAAGGCAATAAGAGAAGTCACATTTAGAAGATATTCAAAACTCATTAATGAACAATCAGAATTACCCGATCTAGTCCTAATCGATGGAGGAAAAGGTCAGCTAAGTTCCGCTTATTCCGCTTTAAAAGAATTAAAAATTGAAGACAAAGTTTCTATTTGTGCACTAGCAAAAAAAGAAGAAATAATATTTTTACCAAACAAAATACAATGTATTCAACTACCAAAAGGACATTCTGCTCTTAAGATATTACAAAACATTCGAGATGAAGCTCACAGGAAAGCAAATAGCTTTAACAAAAAGCTACGCAGAAATATAAAATTGAATTACAGTAATATAGAAGGAATTGGAGAACAAAAAGCCAAAAATATTTTAAAAACGCTTGGAACATACAAAGATATATTACTCTTAAGTGAAGATGAAATAGCAAAAAAGATAAGGACAAGCATCAAAACGGCAAAAAGAATAAAAGAATTCTCAAATAATCAGAATTTGAAAAACAATAAATCATAAAATATTATTAAAGTCAAGTTAAATTCATTTAATAAGTACTTATATTTCTGTTACTTAAAAACCTTAAATTCACTTCAAGATCAAGCAGACACTTTAAAAAGTACACCCAAATTTATAAGAAAAATCATTAAGCATGGTATCATCTTGGGTTAATAAGATTAATAGCATAAAATATGCTAAATTCAAATGCATATTTTTACCATAGATTCTTGCATATAAATCAAACTTATGCAATATTTTCAAAATAAATTTGATATCAACAATCGAGTAATTTTTAAGTCCTATCTTATAACTTTTTTCTATTGAGGCAAAGATCTTATGCTTTTTAAATGCAGATGGAATACTATTAAAACTTTCACAATCTGTTTTTACCTTCAAAAATTTTTTAAACTGCCAACCAAGACTCATTAAAATACTAATCAAATCTTCTCCTTGCTCCAGGATGGATTTAACTTTAAATAATGAACTCTCCATATCCCTTTTCAAAATTGACTCAAACAAGGAAAAAGGATTCTCAGGACGCATAAAATTAAGCCAAGAATTTACATCATGTTCATCAATGGTTCTATCTTTAATAAGAAGAGCAAAGGAATTTATATAAAATCCTAAAATCTTAGTATCTGAATCTAACATGAAAAGCATTAAATTTATTGCTCTATCTGTAATTTTAATTCCAAGTTCAAAAAAACTTTTTTTTACAAACAAAAATTTATCAGCGCCGGATAATTCATAAAAAGTTTTCTTAACTAATTTTAAAGAATTTTTAGGATCAAAACTGATCGAATTTTCATCAGAAATAAAAATAATAACCTTATTTAAAGATTTTAAGATTACACTATAAATTAGCTCTAAGTCCTTTTTGTTTTTTAAATTTTCAGCCTCATAAACAACAAAGACCTCTTTCTTATAAAAAAAAGAATTAGTTAAAAGCAGTTCAGAAAGTTCTATTGATGACAATTCCGACATAAAAAGCTTGGTAACACATACATCATCAGTACCTAATTTGCTAACAATGTCATTTAAATAAGCTTCCTTCAATCCCTGTTCTTTACCTAATAATAAATAAATTTCCTTCATTTAAATAACATTATAACGCAAATAGTAATATGTTATAATTAGTTTATAAGGATAAAACATGAGAATTGCAATATTCACAGATACATATATTCCAGACAAGAATGGAGTATCAACATCTATAAGACAAATTAAAGCAGGATTAGAAAAAAAAGGCCATGCTGTTTATATCTTTTGTACACAATCCCAAAGAGTAGATTTAAAAGAAAGCTGTGTTTACAGATGCTCATCAATTAAAATGAACAACAAAATAGATGCACAAATAGCACTCCCAAACAAAACACAAATAAATAAAATCATACAAGAACATAAGCCTGAAATAATTCATACACATTCGGAATTCATTATGGGAAATATTGGTAAAAAATTAGCCCTAAAATATAATATCCCAATAGTTCATACAAATCATACAATGTGGGACCATTATAAACATTATCTAGGAATTCTCAAATACTTAATTAATCCAGACAAAGTGATGGAAAAATTTTATGATAAAATTCACCATTTTATTTATCCATCAATTAAATCACGCGACAAATATTTTAATTTTGCAAAAAATGCTGACTACAAAATAATACCAAATGGAGTGGACAGAGAACTCTTTATAAAAGAACTAAGTCAAGAAAAAAAACAAGAAATTTTAAATAAACATGGAATAAATCAAAATGATAAGATCATAATCTTTGTTGGAAGAATCAATAAAGAAAAAAATGTATCCCTGCTAATAGAACATCTAAAAAAACTTCTCATTGAAAACAAAAACTGCAAACTACTCCTCATAGGTAGGGGCAAGGAATTAAATAAAGTAAAACATTTCAGAAAAAAATACGGTCTTGAAAAACAAATCATACTCACTGGACCAATCCCATGGGAAGAAATGTACTATTATTATAAAATTTCTGACATATTTGCAAGTCTATCAATAAGCGAAGTGTATCCAATGACGGTCATTGAAGCCTTAAGTACAGGAATACCTGCAGTACTTGTTAATGACATAATATACAAGGATTTAATACAGCAAGGAAAAAACGGATTCCTAATAGACAATTATGAGGACATATACAAACATATGAAAGAATTAATAGAAAACGATGAAAAATTACAAACTTTTAAAAAAAACACAGAAGAGATGTCTACTACTTTTTCAAGCTCATTTGTCATAGAACAAATTGAACAGTATTATTCTGAAATCATTAAGAACCAAAAATATTAATGCAATTTGCTAAAATCCACGATATGAATGGGAAATTTTATTCCCATATCAGCTAAAATACATTTAATATTCTCTGCTATGAAGTACTGAAAATCCCAGAAAAACTTAGTATTTACAAAACATCTTACTTGCATGACTATATAATAAGGTGTATATTCTTTCACAACAACACTAGGTTCATCAACACTATATTGTTCCTTATTAAAGGAAAATGCCAAATTTTCTATACTGATTTTAAGATAACCAATATCTGTATCATAAGGCACTTGAAAGTTGAATGAAATCCTCCTTTTCGGATTTGCAGAAAAATTAGTAACTGACGCATTTGTAAACTTACTATTTGGCACCTTAACAATTTTACCATCCACAGTCTTAAGTGTAGTAAAAAATATCTGAATATTATTTACTTCTCCCTCAAAATCATCACAACTAATATAATCACCTATTTTAAAAAAATTTGCATTCAATACGACACACCCACTAACAAAATTAGATAAAATCCCTTGAGCAGCAAATCCAACCGCAAGACCTAAAGATCCAAATACAGCAAAAATAGAAGCTGTAGGAACACCTAGATAAGGTAAAATCATAAGAATTAACACCACATCTGTCATCACTTTAAAAAATGACCTAAAGAAATTAAGAACAGTAGAATCTAGTTTTGTTTCCAACTTGGACTTCTCAAAAGCTTTAAAGAAAAGCTTATTCAATTTTCCAATAAAAAACCTTAAAACATACCATATTAACAGTGCTAAGATAAATTTTAACCCATAAACTACTACTGTTTCAAAAATTCTATCAACATACCCTTGAAAAACAAATATTTCTTTTAATATATTCAATGCTCTTGGTTGTTCACCCATAAGTTACTAGGTTATAGTATAAAAAATAATAGAAAAATACAATCTTTATAAGACTCAATACCAAAACAAAAAATTAATACATAAAAGTATCCATGTTTATCAACACAAATAGTCACTTATGGTACAATTGAATTTAGTCCTAACAATCTTTAAAATTAGGACAAGGAATACATGAATAAAAAAAAAGAAAAATCACATGAATTATTAATATTATTATATCTTGTCTTAAAGATAACAACACTCACAATTGGTGGAGGGTTATTAATAATATCTGAACTTAAAAAAACAATTGTAAATAAAAAAAAATTAATATCTGATAAAGAGTTCAATGAAATACTTGCAACATCAAATGTAATTCCTGGAGTAACAGCAGTCAATTTTGTATTCTTAATTGGTAAAAAGCTTAAAGGATTTAAAGGAGCAATTCTATTAACTATTGCTGGCATTCTACCATCAATAGTTATAATCACAATAATAACACTCTATGCAAACTTAAATTCAAATAACATTTACTTCCAAAAATTTCTCAAAGGTTCAAAAATATCATCAGCTATTATAATGTCAATGCTCATAGTTGAATTTTCAAAAAAAATGCTAAAAAAATCAATAAAAAAATGGATAACATGTTTATTGATAACATATGTTCTATACAAATTTAATGTAGACCTATTATACATATTACTAATGTGCTTATTAATATGTTTTGCAAAGTATACAGCAAAGAAAAGATTTTCTTAAAAAGGTACAAATTTGATTCTAATAACTTTATTCATTACATTTTTTAAAATAGGAATCCTAAACTTCGGTGGAGGAAACGGAATTACAACTCTCATCAATAAAGAAATTATTGATAATAAGGCATGGATCACAAAAGAAGAATTCATTAATATTATTACAATATCCAGAATTACTCCTGGTCCCATTGCTACCAATATAGCATCATATGTTGGTACAAAAGTAGCTGGAATTACTGGTTCAGTAATTGCCACAATAGCCCTTATAACTGCTCCAATATTAATCATCATTCTTATAACATCAGTACTGAACGAAATAAAATTCTTAAATTACTACCTTAAAAGCTTGAAACCCGTAATCATATCATTATGGATAATGACTACAATTATTTTATTTAAAAGCATATTCTCACAACCAAACTTTAATAACACAGAATTTTTAAAAAACATTACACTTATAGGATTGAACCTAATTATTCTATTGCTCTGCAAAAGTATCACTCCTACAGTACTAATCATATCCAGTGGAATATTATATATTTTTATATAAAGATGCTAAAACAAAATTTAAAGCTAACACAAAAATTACAAATAACACAAATCAATGCAATGAAAATGTTAAGTATCGAAAAAAAAGAACTGATAAAGATCATATCAGATGAAATTGAAAATAATGAATATCTTCAAGTAGACTCAAGTAAAATATTTTTCGAAACACTAAAAACTTATCAATTTAGAAAATTTCTCTACAAGGAGAATGATGATAATCAAACACAATACGAAATTGCACTAGCTAAAACATCACCCAAGCCTTCTCTTCAAGAACATCTTTTACTACAATTAAGAATTCAAAGACTTAGTGAAGCTGAGATTAACATAGGAGAAATCATAATAAACAATCTAAACAGCAGAGGACTGTATATAATCAATCCTTATGACTTCTTTATAAAAGAAGATTGGTCTCAAGTAAATAAAATGATCGAACTAATTCAAAAATTCGATCCAATAGGAATTTGCGTACCTAATATCATAGAATCATTAATACTACAAGCAAAATATCATAAATTAGATGCCAGGATAATAAAAATCCTTGAAAAAGCAGATTTACTTGCAAATAATCAAGATAAACTAAAAGAAGAAATTAAAATCAGCTCTCAAGATTTAAGTAAAGCTCTTGAAACTATTAAGCTTAAGCTTAATCCTAATCCCACATTTGAGTTTAAAGATAAATATGATACAAACGAATATATTGAACCAGATATCATTATTATCAATAAAGATAATAAACCGAAGATAAAAATCAAAGAAGTCAATATTTTCAAAAAAGAAGTTAAAAAACAAGAGGTTAAAGATTTAAAAAATTATAAACAAGCAAAATGGTTCATTGAATCTCTAAGATACAGAGATGAAACACTGGCTAAAATAGGAATAGCAATATATACATTGCAAAAAGAATTCTTACGAAGAGGCTTTAAAAGTCTAAGACCAATGAAATTGGCTGATATATCCGAAAAAATTAATCTATCAAAATCAACGATATCAAGAACAATAAAAAATAAATACTTAAAATTCGACTGGGGGACAATATCAATTAAAAAACTATTTAATTCAGTCGGTGGTGCTAAAACAAATGAATTCTCAAAATTAAGCATTAAATTAGTGATAAAGGGAATATTAGAGCAAAATAAGAAGATGGCAGATAATCAAATTTCTGATATACTAAAATCTAAAGGTATCAATATTTCAAGGAGAACTGTAAATAAATATAGAAATGAATTAAAACTTGAAGGAGAACTTTATGGAACCTAAAATACAAACTATTAATTACCATTTAAGTAATAATACAAAAAATTTTATTGTAAAAAAATTAGAAAAACTTGGAGATCACATTAAACAAAACTCAGAAAGTCTCAAAATCACAATAAAAAAAGAAAACGATATTTTTCACATAGATGCTCATCTGCACTTTAACTGGGGAAAAAGAATACATATTACAGAAGAAGGTAAGGAACTATATGCCTTGACAGAAGGCTTAATAGAAAGACTGCAAAATACAGCAAACAAGGAGAAAAGTAAAAAAGAGACAAGTAATAAACAAGTAAAAATAAATGCAAACAATGACAATTAAAATAACCAACAAAGAAGGTATTCACTCAAAACCATCAAGCATGATTGCAGACTTTGCAAGTCAATATCCTTTTTGCGATATAAAATTAGTTACAGAAGACAAACAAGAAGCTGATGCCAAATCTGCAGTTGAAATTATGATACTTGGAGTTAAGCACAAAGAAAAAATAAAAATTATAGCAAATGGGAAAGAAGAAATTGAAATCATTAATCAACTTTCAGAATTATTATTAAATTCAAGCTTTACAAAAGAGATTAAAGAATGAATAAAAAAGCCTTGTACAAAGCATTATTTGCGATAAATCCTATCCTTTCATTTGGGATGATAGACTACATGAAAGATACGGGTCATAATGTTGAAATTAAAATTTCTTCTTTCATAATGAGCCTAGCAATTATTGTAATATTAGCTAATCTTATTGGCAACTTAGTAGGGAAATTTGGAATTCCAAAAGTAATAGGACAAATAACAACAGGCATTCTCCTAAGTCCAACATTCCTTGGAAAGATTAAAATTCCTTTATTATTTCCACTAGGAATTATCAGTGTGGGTGATAACTATCTAATTAATGAAGAGATATTTGCAATATCAACAATAGCATCAATCATCCTACTCTTTATGGCAGGTCTTGAAACTAATTTAAAATTATTCCTTAAATTCTTACCACGTGGGGGGTTAATAGGAATAATAGAGGTCATTGGTACTTTCGTAAGTTTTGCACTAATATCTACTATTTTATTTGACGTGCCATTCATTAGTCCGACATCTCTTTTTATAGGGATAATAGCAACACCTTCCTCCGCAGGAATTGCTGCAAGCATACTCTCAGCTAAGAAAAAAATGAGTACATCAGAAGGAGTAACAATAATATCAACTTCAATAATTGATGATGTTCTCTCAATGATTATGCTAACAAGCATAATAACAATATCACGCTCACTCTCAGATCTTGATATTGCAATCTCAATTACAACTACAATTAAGAACATACTAATTTGGTTTTGTCTAACATTTGTTTTAATCTTGCTATCAGAACCAATTTCAAAATTACTTAAAAGTTTTAATAGTGTTACTCTAGCAACTGTAATAACTATTGCTTTAACATTTATTATTTCAAGCTTTTTCCAAAACTTAGGAATGTCATTCGTAATTGGAGCTTATATATTTGGGCTTGCTATGTCAAAAACAGATATTGTGTGTGTAATTCAAGATAAATTAACAATATTTGAAAGGTTTTTTATACCAGTATTTTTTACATCAATAGGCCTCATGGCCGACATTAATGTGATATTATCAAAAGAAGTCTTAATGCTTGGAATTCTGCTTAGTTGTATAGCTGTAGTAACAAAAGTCATATATTGTTTTATTCCATCATGCTTCTTAGGGTTTAACAAATTAGGTGCACTAAGAATAGCCTTTGGAATGGTTCCAAGAGGCGAAATATCATTAATAATTGCAAACGTAGCACTTTCCTCTGAATTTATAAGTCAAAAAATATTTGGAATAATAATAATTATAGTCTTCCTGCCAACAATAATTGCAACACCAATAATAAATATCTTATTTCAAATAAATAAAAACGGCTTAAAGAAAGAAATTAAAACAGAACAAAATACTCAAATTACAGTATCATTTAAATATGATAACTTAACAAAAATACTTGTATGGGAATTAAAAAATGAACTAAGAAACGAAGGATTTTTCACTCAACAAATAAAAAATGACTTCTCACAATATATAAATGCAAGACGCAATGATATCTCACTGTCAATAAAAAGAGAAGGAAGTAAAATTACATTTGAATGTCCCAAAAAACACCTAATTATCATACAAGATTTATTTAGAGAAACCATTTTAAATATAGAAAGAATGACTGAAGAAGTTAAAACTGTCTCTTTGAATGCACAAAAGTTAGACTACTCAATCAATTATGACAAAATAAGCAGTAACATTAATCTTAATAAACGAATTAAAAAAGAAAATATTATTTTAGACTTAAAAGCAACAAATAAAATTGAGGTATTAAGAGAATTACTAGATGTAATAAAAGTCGAAATTGATAAAGAAATAATATTACAAGACCTAATGGAAAGAGAAAAGTTAATAACCACAGCCCTTAAAGAAGGGTTTGCAATACCTCATTTAAAGACTAATTTAATCAAAAAAATGCATATTGCTATTGGAATAAGTCACAATGGCATTGATTTTAATGCAATTAATAAAAATCTAAGTCATATATTTATATTAATACTATACCCAGCAAAAGAGTATGTTAATTATCCGAGAATTTTAGCATCTATTGTGGGCAAGGTTGACTCTAACAAAAAAGCAATGCTTAAAGCTAAAACTGATAAAGAAATTTATAATATAATAGTAGGATAAAGTTATGTTTAAAACCATTAAATGTAATCAAATAAATGATAAACTTGCAAACCAAAAAGTCGAAATAAATGCCTGGGTGAAAAAAATCAGACATCATGGAAAAGTTACCTTTATTAATCTTAGGGACAGATATGATGAAGCACAAGTACTTGTAAATGATGAAAATCTTTTAAAGATAACATCCCAAATAAAAATGGAATATTGCATTAAAGTTCAAGGAAAATTAAAGCTAAGACCCTCAAAACTTGCAAATAAAAAAATGAAAACAGGAACATTTGAAATACTAGCAGAAAATATAGATATAATCTCAAAATGTAATGAACTGCCCTTTATGATTGAAGATAATAATAATGCAAGTGATAACTCAAGACTTGAATACAGATATTTAGATTTAAGACGTGAAGAGCAAAAACAAAAAATAATATTAAGAAGTAAAGTAATACACATAATAAGAAATTACTTAATAAAAAAAGACTTCCTAGAATTAGAAACCCCAACATTTGTAAAATCAACACCAGAAGGTGCAAGAGATTTTCTTGTTCCCTCAAGAATACATAAAGGTCACTTCTACGCGCTACCACAATCACCACAACTTTATAAACAACTTATAATGATAGCAGGACTTGACAAATATTTCCAAATAGCCAGATGCTATAGAGATGAAGATTCAAGGGGTGACAGGCAACCAGAATTTACGCAACTCGATCTCGAAATGAGCTTTATAAAGAAAGAAAATGTATTTAAATTAATGGAAAATCTTATGTCCACCGTCTTTAAAAAGATACTAAACATTAATCTGCCAAAAAAATTTAAAAGAATGACCTATAAACATGCAATGAATACATATGGAAGTGACAAACCAGATACTAGGTATGAGCTACTAATACAAGATATGAGCCAACATTTTAAGCAATCCTCATTTAATGTATTTCAAGATACATTAAAGAATAAAGGGACAATAAAAGCAATTATAGTAAAAAATCAAGCCCATAATTTCTCAAGAAGCAAGCTAAATAATTTAGAAGAACATGCCAAAATTTACAAGGCCAATGGTCTTTATTTTACAAAAATGGAAAATAATGAATTTCAAGGAGGTATTGCCAAATTTTTAAATGAAATAAAACAAACTCTAATTGAAACTTATTCACTTAAAAACAACGACATAATCTTTTTTATAGCTGATTCATGGAAAATTGCTTGCAAAGCCATGGGACAAGTTAGAAGCAAGATTGCAAATGAACTTAACCTAATAAACAAAAACACATTTAAGTTTCTATGGATTTATGACTTTCCTCTATTTGAATATGATGAAGAAACAAAAAACTATCAAGCAGTTCACCACATGTTCTCACTTCCTCAACAAAAATATATCAATACTCTAGAAAGCAATCCAAGCAAGGCCTTAGGTGAAGTTTATGACCTTTTATTAAACGGGACGGAGCTTGGTTCAGGTTCAATCAGAATACACACAAGAGAACTTCAGCAAAGAATTTTCAACATAATAGGACTTAAAGACACAATAGCAGAAGAAAGATTTGGCTTCTTTTTAAAAGCATTAGAATATGGAGCACCCATTCATGGTGGAATAGCAATTGGAATTGACCGACTCTTAATGCTAATGACCCACTCAAGCTCAATAAAAGATGTAATACTTTTCCCAAAAAATTCATTTGCAACCAGTCCGCTTGATCAATCTCCTTCTAGAATTTCAAATGAACAAATAAGAGAACTCAACTTAAAAATTGAAGATCATAAAAATTAAGGATGCATCCAGCATCCTATTCAAGATTCATCAAATTTATTCAATTGCAATCTTTTTTTCTTGACTTTTCTTAAGAACTTCCTCTTTTTTAGGAAGCTCAACAATCAAAACACCATTCTTTAGTTCTGATCTTATTTTATTTTGCTCAATATTTCCAGATAATCTAAAACTTCTTGAAAAAGAGATATCTCTTCTCTCTACTCTTAAGTATCTATTATCTTCCTCTTCATCCTTCCTATCATAACTTATTGTCAGATAATCGTTTTTAATTGAAATTATTATGTCTTCTTTTTTTATTCCTGGCAAGTATGCTTCAAGAATGAACAACTTACCTTCGTCCTTAATATTTACTGGAACATCTTGAATACATTTAGAACTGATAAAATCAAAATCATCATTCAAAAAATCCAGAAAACTTTTCTTATAATTTGTCAACAACATATAAACCTCCTTTTTTAAAATTTGCATAAAAATGCAATCTAAAGTCATACCAAACTTTCAATTTAAATGTTAAAATAAAAAAATAAAAATCACAATACTAAAATAAAAAAATAAAAGCAAAATTATGATGAAAATAGATAATACATTAAATAAGTTAAATATAAAAATAAATCCATTTATTCATAATAAATATACATAAATAAAAGCCGCCCATAAAAAGGCGACAAAATCAAAATTCTTAAATAGATACATTTATTTCAATTTCTATTAATATTATTGAGATTCTTGCAAGCAAGTTTTACACGTTCCTTAATGCTAACCTCAGATTCTCTAAGCCACACTCTTGGATCATAAAACTTTTTATTTGGAGCATCAGAATCAATCCCATCACCAAGCTGTCCTTGCAATCTATTTTCATTCTTCTTATAATAATTTAATATACCATCCCAAGCAGCCCACTGAGTATCCGTATCAATATTCATCTTAACAACACCATAAGAAAGTGCTTCATTAATCTCTTCTATTGTAGATCCAGAACCCCCATGGAACACATATGAAACAGGCTTTGGATTACGTGAATTAGTCTTTGAGATAACATAATTTTGACCATCTCTTAATACTTTAGGAGTAAGTTGTACATTCCCAGGCTTATAAACCCCATGAACATTACCAAAAGCCGCAGCAACCTGGAAATTAGGACTAACCTTCATAAGTTCAGAATATCCATAGTAAATTTCTTCAGGAGTTGAAAATAACTCATGATGTGCTCTATCTGAATTATCAACACCATCTTCCTCACCACCAGTAATTCCAAGTTCAATCTCTAAAAACATTTCAATCTTGGTCATTCGCTCTAAGAATTTTTTTGATATTTCAACATTCTCTTTAATCGTCTCTTCAGATAAGTCTAACATATGTGAGGAAAACAAAGGCCTTTTATGCTCTCTATAATATTTCTCCCCATATTCTAAAAGCCCTTCGATCCAAGGAATTAATTTTTTTGCACAGTGATCTGTATGAAGAACAACAGGTACTCCATAATATTCTGCCAGCAAATGAACATGCAAAGCACCAGAAACAGCTCCAAGTATAGAAGTCCCTTGAGGTTTTTCAACCTTCAATCCCTTACCACAAATAAAAGCAGAACCACTATTTGAAAACTGTATCATAATAGGAGAATTAACTTCCTTTGCCGCTTCTAAGACAGCATTAATTGAATTTGTACCTACACAATTAATTGCAGGAATAGCAAACCCTTCACTCTTACATATCTCATATAAAGTATGTAGCTCTTCTCCATAAACCACACCAGGCTTGATTTTATTTAAAACACCCACCTATATAACCTCCTTTCTCGCAGTCGACATATATTCTATATTATAGACTTTAAAATCTAAAATTAACCTTACTTTAAAAAAACAAAATCTCAAAAAATACTCAATATTACAATTCCATGCTAATAAATATACCAAAATATATTACCTAACTATTCTAGACTTATACCAATCTGCAAATTTTTTTATTCCATCCTTAATAGACGTTAAAGCTTCATAATCAAAATCATTTTTAAGTTTTGAAATATCACAGCAACTCTCTACAACCTCTGATTTTTGCATAGGTAAAAATTTTTTATAAGCTTTATTTCCAAGATTTACTTCAAGTTCATTAATAAAATCTTTAATTTTAATAGAATGTCCCGTACCTATATTATATATTCTATACGGAGCACGTGAGCTTGAAGAATTGGGATTATGTACATCAAAATTACTATCACTTTCAGCTGGATTCCTAAGTATATTATAAAGACCATCTACAACATCATCAATATACGTAAAATCCCTAGCCATATTTCCATTATTAAAAACATTAATAGGAGTTTTATTTATAATTCCAGCTGCAAATAAATATAATGCCATATCAGGTCGCCCATAAGGTCCATAAACCGTAAAAAACCTTAGCCCTGTCGTTGGAATATTAAAAGATGCACTATAAGCATGAGCTATTACCTCATTAGACTTTTTGCTAGCCGCATACAAATTTAAAGGATGATCTGTCATATTATCCTCGCTTGAAGGCATTTTTTCATTTAATCCATACACTGCAGACGTTGAAGCATAAACAAAATGCTTAATATTATCTTTATATATCCTACACGCATCCAAAACATTAAAAAAACCAACAATATTAACTGAAATATAACTATCGGGATTTTTAATACTATCTCTAATACCGGCCTGAGCTAACAAATGACAAACATGCGTAAATTTATAACAAGAAAAAAGAGACAAGACTCTCTTTTTATCTAAAATATCAAGATAAACAAAACTTAAATTATCATACCTATTACTTTGAACAACTTTACCGCTATCTATATGCTCATAATCAAATCCTAAAATTTTTAATCTCTCATACTTCAGACTAGGATCATAATAATCATTTAAGATATCAACACCTAAAACTTCATGCCCATTATCAGCAAGCTTCTTGGCAACATAAAACCCAATAAAGCCTGCAATACCTGTTAAAAATACCTTCATAGAACCACCACTACCAAAAATTACTAAATAAAAATATAACTATTATCTTAATTCTCCCCCCCACCCTTTTACCACAAATCATCAATTAATTAAATACTAATTGTTATAGCTTTAAACAAAACATAAGTATAATAATCTCTTTACAAACATTGTAAGCAAACACTTACTTCCTAACATTAGCATCCATCTTACGGTAACTACGAAAATTACTATTATATTTACTACCCCTAACATAAGAAATCCGAACTCGCTTTAAATTTCCATCTCCCTCACTTTCTGTTTTAATATCATTATAACGATTTAAAGTAGTATGAATAATTCTTCTCTCAAAAGGATTCATTGTTGGCAAAAGAATAGAACGTCTACTTCTTTTAACCTTATGCAAAGAGTTTATTGCCAAATTAATAAACCTTGATTTAAATCTTTCTCTATAGTCTTCAATATCTAATATTATCCTATTAAAATTACTACTGTCTCCAATAAGCCTAGATAAATAAACATTCGCCAAAAGCTGTAAAGCATCTAAATTTCTTCCTTCTCTTCCAATTAAGATATTTGGACTATCTGTTTCAATAGAAATTTTAATATACTCACCTTCGTTAGATGCAATCTTTAAATCAACAAAATAACCCATCTTATTTATCATTTCATTAATAAAGGTTAAAACTTTATCATAAACATCTTCATTAAGCTGAATCCCGGCGGACTTTTTTGCATCCTCTTTAACATGAGGAGATACTTTTATCTTGATCATCTCTTTTTTAAATAAAAAACCAACCTTTTCCTTATTCAAAATCTCTACATCAAATTCACCTTCTCTTAAATCAAGATCTCTCATGGCCTTTTTAATTGCTTCTTGTTCTGTTTTCCCATAAAACTCATAACTCATTTGTTCCTCCTTTCAGATACATTCATCTTTATGTAATATTGTTGCAAAATAGTAAAAATATTTGTTGTAATCCAATAGATCAAAAGCCCTGATGGCATATCATAAAGTACGAAAAAAAACATAATAGGCATACCAAAATATAAAAGCTTTTGCTGTGAGCCAAGATTCTTAAAATCAACATTAGAACTAATCATCGTAGAAAATAACTGAGTAACCATCATAACAAAAGGCAAAATTCTAATATCAGTCCACAAAAAAACTTTATACCCAAAATAATATACACTATCACCAGCTGACAAATCATCAATCCAACCTGGAATAAAACTAGCCCCCCTTAGTAAAAAGAAATTATTTACAAGCCCATAAAGAGCAAAAAATACAGGTAATTGTAAAAGAATAGGAAAACATCCTCCAAAAGGATTAACACCTTCTTCCCTGTAAAGCTTACCCATCTCTTCATTTAATCTTCTAGGATCATCTTTAAATTTCATTTGTATATCTTTCATTTTTGGCTGTAATTTAGAAAGCTCTGCTGTAGCTCTAAAACCCTTAAAAGTTAAAGGGAATATAAGTATCCTTACAACAATTGTTAAAAATATTATTGAAAGTCCCCAATTAGGAATAACATCATAAAAAATTTGCATTATCAATTGCATGGGAACCTGAATAAAATATAACAATCCCTTTTCCACAGACATTCCAAATTCAACATTAGACAAACCAAAACTATTAAGGTTATCTTTATCAAAAATATCTAAATAGTTACTATCTCTAGGTCCTACATAAATATAAAAGGCATCTCTAATATTTTTATTACCTATTTTATTCAAAATAAAAGTATTTAAAATACTATCTTTCTGTTTAAATTCAACATTCATCCCATCTTTTGCAACTAAAACTTCAAAATATTTAGTACCCGCACCAACCCACCTAGGATTAACAACATTTAAACCATCTTTACCATATCTAAGTTTATTATCATAATAAATGCTTTGAGATAAATAATTACTATACTGAAGCCGACCTCTCTGACTCAATTCTTCAACATCAGAGCTTAATACAAACTGATAAGAATCAATATCAATATTATTATCAGCATCAACATTGTTTAAAAAGATTTCAAACTTAACTAGATATTCATCTTTTTTTGAAAATGTATATCTCTTGATATACTCATAATACTTGCCATTATGCTCAAAATTTGTCTTAAAAACATGGGTATAGTCATCTAATCTGTCATACAAAAATAAACTTTTACTTAATTTATCAAAACTAATATAGAAAAGACCTTCCCTATTCATACCAACTTTAACCATTTCAGTTGGTTCCTTCTCTAAATTTAAATGATTTTTAAGCTTCAAAGAAATTAAATTTCCACCAAACGTAGAAAAAGTAGCATCATATATTCTAGTTTGAATACTAATCTTCTTAGAATTAGCACCTAAGCTTAAAGCATAATCCTCATCAACTAAAGAATTATCAATATCAAAATCTCTATCTAAGTTAAAACCAATTTCCTTATCCACTACAGAAGGGGATTTTTTAGAGAAAAATATATCATCAATAAGCATAAACATGCCAATAAAAAACAAAGAAAAATAAATAAATCTTAAAATTCTTTTACTATGACTCACACCTTCCTCTTAATGACATCCAAATCTATATTCCTTAGCATCGTCTCAACTTCACAATAACTAACATCTGCCTTTTGAGGATAAACCACGAAAATAAAGTCAACACATTTACCCTTAAGTAAATCAAAGCGTCTCCTAAAACATTCTCTAAAGACTCTCCGAACGCGATTCCTCTTAACAGCACCTTTAAAAATCTTAGGAAAGGTAACAAGTATCCTAGAGATTGCCAAGCTTGTAAACTCATAAAATACATTAATTCCCTCTAGCCTAATAAAGCCACCTTTTTTAAAAAGCTCTTGAATTTCTACCTTTGATTTTATATTAATACTTCTTTTTTTCATCAGAAACAGTTAATTTTGTCCTTCCCTTTGCCCTTCGTCTTGCAAGAATAAGTCTTCCGCCTTTAGTTTTCATCCTAGCCCTAAATCCAAACTTTCTGTTTCTCTTAACCCGACTAGGCTGATAAGTCCTCTTCAAAAAAGCCCTCCAATTAAAAACATTCTTTATTTATAAAATACAAGATAAACACTACAATGTTATATTATAAAATTACAATTGTCAATAAAATCATCTTATTAAAACCCTTATATCTACTATCTCAAGGCCTGTAGAATCATTTATTAATTTTATTATTTTTGATTTATTAATAGAAATGTTGTATAAAACACTTGAATTCTTAACAGAAATAAATAATATCTTATTATCCTTTAAATTCAATAATTTTACTCTATCTGCAAGCTCCTTAAATACAACTTGCCAATTTTGAGAAAGTACAAAACTAGCATTTAGTTTTTCATTAGCACATATATTCGAATTTAAATATTCTTTAAGCACATCAGTAGCTTTTTTAAAGCTCAAATCTTCCATTATTAACCCTATATACCACAAAATTACTGTCTCGTTTAATATTATAACAGTCATCCAAAAATGTAAAAAAACATTGAGAATCCTTTGGCAAAATATCAAAAACTTTTCTTCTTTTTATACTATCCAATTCTAAAAATACATCATCAAAAAGTAAAATAGGAGCTACACCAAATCGCTTATTAAAAATAACAACTTGAACAAGTCTATAAATTAAAGAAAGCGTCCTGTTTTGCCCAGTTGAAGAATGATGAGTAAACACTCTATCACCATCTAATATCTCATATAAATCTCTGTGAGGACCTATTAAAGTACTTTTTCTAAAAAGTTCATCTTTTTCTTTTAAAATTAAAGTTCGCAAAAAATCATCTCTTTCATCGCATTTCACAGAAGGTAAGTATTTAATCTCTAAATTATAAGAAAAATCGAAAATAAAAGAATAATAGTATTTAAAAAACACATAAAAATGCTTTATAAAATTTTTTCTCATTTTTGTTATTTCAAGAGCACAATCAACAAAAATTTCATTATAAACTTTAAGCAAATTCCTATTACCTTGTCTTAAAATCAGATTTCTTTGCTTCAAAATTTTCCGATATTTCCTAAGAGAATCTAAATAACTTAAAGAAATAAAACTTATTGCTTGATCAAAAAACCATCTCTTCTTAACAGGCGCTCCGATGATGAAATCAGTGTCATAATTTGAAAAAACAATTGTTGGAATGTTTAATATTAACTCTTTTCTATCCTTTATAAGTCTATTATTAACCTTTACTTCTTTTCTCCCATTCCTGAATGATAAACTAATCCTACCATCTTTGCCTTTAGTTTGATAGAAACATTTTAAATAAAATTCAGTCTTGCCATATGTAACAAGTTCCCTATCAGTACCAACTAAAAATGAAGAGGCAAAAGCAAGACAATAAATGGCATCAAGGATATTAGTCTTGCCTGAGCCATTTTTTCCACAAAAATAAACATTATTAAAATCAAAATTAATGACCTGATTTTCTATGTTTTTAAAATTAAAAAGCTCAATTTTCTTTATCATTGTCATCAATAAAAAAAATTTTAGTTTAGTACCATAGGCATTATTAAATGCATAAAATCAGAGTTTTCTGGTTCACTTAACTTTAATATCCCTCCTTCTCCATTAAATTTTATTTCTAGATTTGAAGTATCAAACACACCCATTGCTTCAGTAAAATAAGAACTATTTATAGCTATGATTTCATCATCTCCATCATAACTATAATTGGGCTCTTTTACAAAAAATTCCCCTTTTCTTCCCGTAATTGGATCTTCTGCCATAAGTTTTAATTGAGCACTAGCAAAACTCAAAATAACTTTTTTAGACCTTTTATCCGTATAAGAACTCACCCTTGAAAGCCTATCTTTTAAAACATTAATCTCTACTAATGATCTGTTTTTTTGTTTCTTTGGTATAATACTTTCATAATCAGGATAATTACCACTTATCAGACTGCAAGCTATTTTATAATTATTGAATTCAACGTAAAACTTTTTATCAGAAACCTTGATCTTTATCATACCTTCTCCTACCATCATTTGCCTTAAAAAATTAAACATTTTAACAGGCACAATAAAGTTAATATCCTCTTCAAATACTAAATCCGTTCTATATATAGACATTCTATGACCATTGGTAGAAATAAGAATTAATGCAGAATTTTTATCTTTTGTAAAGTAAATCCCATTTAGAATGTTTTTAGACTCATCATGTGATGCTGAAAATGATACTTTACTGATGATCTTTTTAAATTCTCTCTGACTTAACTCAACTGTAAACTTGTAAATTTCTCCATTTATGTCGTAATTATAACTTTCAATCTCTTCATTAGAAAAAGTAGGCTCGCTTAAATGATCATTTACTAAGATATCATTTTTATTTTCTGATTCTCCAATGATACTTAATTTGCTCTCATCTTCATTAAAATTTATCTTTAGTTCATCGTACAAATTTAGTGCTTTAACTGCATCGGAAAAGTTGGAAGCATTGATTAGTACCTTGAAATTTTCAGCTGAAACAATTGGAATTGTACTTTGAAAAAGGATATTTCTATCTGTTGCTTTTATTGTGAGGCTAGAATTTTTTATTTCAAACAATATTGCACTCCAAATATCATTTATGTTCCTGTTTAGAATTATGCTTTTTGCTTTATCAATCTCATTTGAAATCTGTTCTGTATCGCACAGTATAAATTTTTCGTTCAATGTCTTACCCTCCTTGATTATTATATCACCAATTTTGGGCTTTCATAAGCGTAAGTTTTTTCTTATTGTCTATGTGTTTGTCTTATTATATTTTAATAGTGGTATTAGTAGAGAGCTGTCTAATTGTCTAATTTTATTTATCTTATTATATTATAATGAATAAGATCTGTTTAATTATTTGTATTTTTTGATGAATTATTTGTTTAATTTGTTCAAAAATGTTTTAAATTTTATAAATTTTGTTAATTTTTGTTGATTTTGTTCATAAGTTCTATGATTAAATTGTTAATTTCTAAGTCATTGTTTCTTTCTCTATCTATCTTGTTTATTGAATAAATTACCGTTGAGTGGGTTTTCCCTCCAATGATTTTGCCTATTTCAATTGTTGAAAGCTCTGTAAAATTCCTTAAAAGATAAGCATAAATGTGTCTTGCTTTTGTGATTTCAGGTTTTTTACTGTTGCCTTCAATGTCCTTATTTGTGAGTTTTAGTTCTCTTAATATGACTTTCTTTATGTTTTCGATGTTTATTTTATTATGTGTATTTGTGTTTTCTTGCTCATAAGCTATTATCTCTTTAATTATTTTTTCTACTATGTTAGTGTCAATTTCAATATCTTCTAGATCTATATAGGCTTTTAATTTTGTTACAGCGGCTTCAAGATCTCTTATATTTGTTGTAACTTTTTTTGCAACTAAATTGAGAATGTTCTTTGGAACTTTGATTCCATCTTCTTCTACTTTTTTTTCTATGATTGCTATTCTTAGTTCAAAGTTTGGTTTTGATATGTCGACATTTAATCCTCTTGTAAATCTGCTTTTTAGTCTATCTGTGAAATTTGTGAGTTCTGAGGGTTGTCTGTCGCATGTAAATACCATTTGCTTATTATCTTCATAAAGAGCATTGAAGGTATGAAAAAGTTCTTCTTGTATTCCTTCTTTTTTTTGTAAATCATGAATATCGTCTAGTAGTAGCATATCTAAATATCGGTATTTCTTTTTAAATCTTTTTGTTTCATTTGTTTTTATGCTTTCTACAAATTCATTTAAAAAATTTTCAGCAGTTACGTAAAGTATTTTAAATTCTTTATGTAATTCTTCTGTTTTATTTCCTATACTTTGAAGTAAATGTGTTTTTCCAAGACCAACTCCGCCATAAATTAAGCATGGATTATATTTTTTACCAGGATTTTTTGCAATTGATAAGCTTGCATTGTATGCAAGCTTATTATTTGGGCCTGTAATGAAATTTTCAAATGTATATTTCTTTTTAAGAAAGGGATTTCTATATTTTGTGTGAATTTCTTCTTTTATGGTATATTTTTTTGTATTTTCTTCTACATTTTTGGTGTGAGTTTTAAATACCAATCTTTTTTTTGTTGAATCTTGTTGTATAGAAACATTTTTTAATGCATTGTTTTTAGATGTTATATCATGAATTTTTAATTCATTTTCTGGATTTATAAATTCAACATTAATTGTATTATGGTTTTTTTCTATGAGAATTTCTTTTATTCTTTTGGCAAACCTCTTTTCTACTTGATTTTTATGAAAAGAATTTGGAGCAGATATTTTTATACTGTTGTCAGTTGCATCTATGAAATATAAATTTTCAAACCATATATAAAATTCTTCTTCAGAAAGCTCTTTTCTTATTGCTGCTAAAATTAAGCTCCATATGTTTTTTCCCTCTTGCATACTTTATCCTTATTGACCTTGGCTATTTATCATTATATCTTTTTGATTTGATTAATGTAGGTATAAGTATATAGTATAATAATGAACTAGAATATTATTTTAATTATTTATTGATTTTGCAATTTTTTTGTTTTCAATTCAAGTTGAATATGTCTTATAATTTGTATTATCTAATAGATATTATGTTAATTTTAATATAAAATTTATTTATATCTATGTCTATGTTATTATTATTAATTGTGTGGAAGGTTTATGAGTTATTTTGCTAGTAATATTCAGGTGTTAAAGGGGCTTGAGGCTGTTAGAAAAAGGCCCGGTATGTATATTGGATCTGTTTCAATTAATGGGTTGCATCACTTGATTTATGAAGTTGTTGACAATAGCATTGACGAGGCTTTAGCGGGATTTTGTGATAAAATAGATGTTGTTATAAATGAGGATAATTCCATAACAGTAAATGATAACGGTAGAGGGATTCCTACAGATATTCATGAAGAAGAAGGGATTAGTGCACTTGAACTTGTTTTAACTAAGCTCCATTCTGGAGGAAAATTTAATAAAAATACTTATAAAGTTTCTGGTGGACTTCATGGGGTTGGAATTTCAGTTGTTAATGCATTATCATCTTTTTTAGAAGTGATTGTTAGTAGAGATGGCAAGGTCTTTAGGCAGACTTTTTCAAGAGGTATTCCAACATCTGAGGTTGAAGTTATTGGGGCAAGTTCTTATAGGGGGACTAAAGTTACTTTTTCAGCTGATGCTGAGATTTTTGAAACCTTGGAATATGATTTTGAAACTTTATCAAAGAGACTTAGAGAACTTGCATTTTTAAATGATAAGATACGAATCTTACTAGAAGATAGAAGATTAGGGAAAGAGAGATTTTTAGAATTTTATTTTGAAGGTGGAATAAAAGCTTTTGTAGATTATATAACAAGTAATAACAAAAATATTCAAAGTGAACCTTATTTTATTGAAGGTTCTTGTGATGATGTTATTGTTAATGTTGGTCTTAAGTGGACTGAGGGATATTCTGAAAATATTTTGTCTTTTGCAAATAGTATTAATACTAGAGAGGGCGGAACCCATGTTTCTGGTTTTAGGCAGGGTCTTTTAAAGGCGATGAGTGAAGCTTTTAGGGAGTCAAAGATAAGCAAGAAAGATGTTCCAAGTCTTACATTAGATGATTTTAAAGAGGGTTTAACAGCGGTAATTTCTATTAAGGTTCCAGAACCTCAATTTGAAGGTCAAACTAAAGGAAAATTGGGAAATTCTTATGTAAAAAAAATTGTTGAAAATATTGTACGTGATGGGCTTTTGAAAATTATTGGTGATAATCTTTTAGAAATAGATGTAATTCTTAATAAGGCAATAAAGGCTGCTCGTGCTCGTGAAGCGGCAAGGAAAGCTAGAGAGTCTGAGAGGAAAAAAAGTGCTTTTGAAAGCTTGGCATTGCCTGGAAAATTAGCAGATTGTGCATCTAAGAATCCAGTTGAGAGAGAAATTTATATTGTTGAAGGTGATTCTGCAGGGGGAAGCGCAAAGATGGGCAGAAATAGATTTTTTCAAGCTATTTTGCCATTATGGGGCAAGATGCTTAATGTTGAGAAGACAAGAGAAGATAAGGTTATCACAAATGATAAGCTTATTCCAATAATTGCGTCTCTTGGGGCTGGTGTTGGAAAGACTTTTTATATTGAAAAACTTCGTTATCATAAGATTATTATTATGGCTGATGCTGATGTTGATGGATCTCATATTCGGACATTACTTCTTACTTTTTTCTTTCGTTATATGAGAGAGTTAATTGAAAATGGGCATGTATACATAGCTATGCCACCTCTCTATAAAGTTAAATATGACAGTAAGGTTCATTACTTCTATAATGATTTGGAAAAGGAATCTTTTTTGGGGTCAATTGAGACTCTTAAGAGAGATAAAGTTAGCCTTCAAAGGTATAAGGGTCTTGGAGAAATGAATCCTACACAACTTTGGGAAACTACTATGAATCCTGCTACTAGAAAGATGAAATTAATAGGCATAGATGATGCTGTGCAGGCTGAGAAAATTTTTGTTACTCTTATGGGGGATGAAGTTGAGCCTAGAAGAGAATTTATTGAGCAAAACGCGCTTGATGTAGTAAATCTAGATGTGTGATTGGAGCATTAATGGCAATTGAAGAAAATAAAGAACAAATATTAAATATAAAAATAGAAGATGAGGTGAGAACTTCTTACTTAAATTATGCAATGTCTGTTATTGTTTCAAGAGCTCTTCCTGATGTTAGAGATGGTCTTAAACCTGTCCACAGAAGAATCCTTTATTCAATGCATGAAATGGGACTTAAATCTGAAAAATCGTTCAAGAAGGCTGGAAGAATTGTTGGAGATGTGCTTGGGAAATATCATCCTCATGGTGATCAATCTATTTATGAAGCACTTGTAAGGCTTGCTCAAGACTTTTCTTTAAGGTATCCTGTAGTAAGTGGACAGGGAAATTTTGGTTCTATTGATGGTGACCCTCCTGCTGCTATGAGATATACTGAAGCTCGCATGGCCAGAATAGCTGAAGAGCTTGTGAGAGATATAGATAAGCAAACTGTTGATTTTAGACCTAATTATGATGATTCTTTGTTTGAGCCTGAAGTTTTGCCAGCTGCTTTTCCGTTTCTATTGGTAAACGGTTCTAGTGGAATTGCTGTTGGAATGGCAACAAGTATGGCTCCACACAATTTGAAGGAAATTTGTGATGCCATAATTTATATGTTGGATCATGATAATGTTTCCATTTATGATTTAATTGAAATAGTTAAAGGACCAGATTTTCCTACTTATGCTGAAATTGTTTATAATGATAGCCTAATTAAGGCTTATACGACAGGAAAGGGCAGTGTTGTTATTCGAGCTCGGTACCATATTGAGGAAAAACCTGAGGATAATCTTTCTATTATAATTACACAGATACCGTATGCTGTTAACAAATCATCTTTGCTTATGAAAATAGCATTATTAATGAAAGAAGAAAAACTGGAAGGTATATCTGATATAAGGGATGAGTCGGATCGTGATGGTATTAGAATTGTTCTTGAAATTAAAAAAGGATTTGATCCTAATGTTGTTATGAACTTGCTTTACGAATATTCTGAATTGAGGAAAAATTTTAGTATAAATAACTTGGCTCTTGTTAATGGAATTCCAAAGCAATTAAATTTGAAAGAGCTTTTATCTGAATTTATTAAGCATAGAAAGAAAATTGTTAGGAGGCGGGTAGAGTTTGACTTAAAGAAGGCAAGAGAAAAGGCACATATTCTTGAAGGATTAAATATTGCCTTAAAAAATATTGATAGAATAATAGAAATACTAAAATTTTCTAGGCTTGTAAAAGATGCTAAGGAACGTATTATTAAGGAGTTTAGTTTGTCAGAAGTTCAAGCTAATTCTATTCTGGATATGAAGTTACAAAAGTTAACCTCTCTTGAGGTAAAGAAACTTGAAGAAGATTTTACAACTGTCTTAGCTTTAATAAAAGATTATGAGGATATTCTTGTTAGTCCAGTCAGAATTGTAGATATCGTAAGAGAAGAGATTATTAATTTAAGTTTAAAATTTGGCGATGAGCGCCGAACAAAAATAATTTATGATGAGGAGGTTTTAAAAACCAGTATGTCAGATTTAATGCAGAGAGAAAATGTTATTGTTATTCTTACAAAAAAAGGTTTTATTAAAAGAATTTTGCAGGATGAGTATAAACTTCAAGGTATAGGTGGTAAGGGTCTTGGTTCTTTTGAGTTGCAAGATGGTGACCAAGTTAATATTGCTTTATGTGTAAATACTCATGATTTTTTATTGATGATTTCAAATGAAGGGAAGCTTTATGTAATTAATGCTTATAGTATTAAGGATGCTTCTAGGACTTCCAAGGGACAAAATGTTCGTGAGCTTATTAATTTGGGAGAGATGGAAAGAATATTGGCTATTAAAAATAGCAATGAATTATCTGTGAATAATTATTTATTAATAACAACTGCAAAAGGGAAAATAGCTCGTATTGAAACGGAAAGCTTTAAGACGGTTAAATCAAGGGGTGTTATTGTCATTAAACTTGATAATAAGGATTTTGTTACAAGTGCTGAAATTGTTTCTAAAGACGAGAAAGTTATTTGTATTTCTAAAAAAGGTAATGCTTTTGCGTTTAATTCAAATGATATTAGGCTTACACATAGAGGCACTCAAGGTGTGTCTGGTATGAAAGTAAGAGAGGGTGATGTGTTTATTAAGGCATTAGTAGTAGGACAAGGATCTCATCTTTTGATTGTTTCTGAAAATGGATATGGTAAGAGATTAGAAATATCTAAAGTGACGGGACTTAAAAGAGGAGCTACTGGCTATACTAGCTATAAGAAATCTGATGAGAAAGCAGGTGAAGTTGTTGATGCTATTACAGTTTCACATGATGATGAGGTTTTACTTATAAGTGAAACCTCAAAAGTTTTAAGAACATTGGTTGATAAAATATCTGAACAAGGTAAAGATGCTAGAGGAATGCAGGTGATATCTCTTGATGAGGATAAGTTAGTTTCTGTTTCAAAATTTATCAAATAATAAGTTAATGTTTAATTATATTGTTGGAATGTTCCACGTGGAACATTCTTTTTTTTGTGTTGTTTCTTTAATAGAAGTTGGCATAGAACAACTTTATAAAATTTTGTATTATTACAGGGAGGGCTTTAATAGAATGAAAGAGACTTTTAAGATGGTAGATATTAATCTTTTAGATATAGATAAGTTACAACCTAGAAAGTCTATTAATCTTGCTGAACTTGAAGAATTGAGTATCTCTATAAAAGAGAATGGAATATTACAACCTATTGTTGTTTTTCATAATGATGGTAGATATAACATAATAATAGGTGAGCGAAGATTTAGAGCTGCTAAGCTTGCTGATATGAGACAAGTTCCTATTATAGAAATAGAGCCAACTAGAAAAAATAAAGATTTTATGTCTTTAATTGAAAATATTCAAAGAGAAAATTTAACTCCTGTTGAAGAGGCATATGCTTATAAAAATCTTATGGATAAGCATTCTTTGACTCAAAAAGCTTTATCTGAAAGAATAGGGAAAAACAGGTCTCATATTGCTAATTTAGTTCGAATTTTGGAACTCGAGCAAGAGATATTAAATTCTTTACATAAAAGAGAAATATCATTAGGTCATGCTAAAGTTTTGTTATATTTGAAGGATAATCAAGATAGATATGCTCTGTATCTTTTAATCATTAAAAAGAAGTTGTCTGTTAGAGATGCAGAGAATTATGTTAAAAATTTTTATAAGCCCGTTAATGATACATCTAAAATATTAAGAGATCCTTTTTTAAATAGTGTTAAAGAATTTTTAATAAGTAGAATGCAAACTAAAATAAGTATTAAGGGTAGTAAAGAAAAAGGGAAGATAGAAATAAGTTATTTTACATCTTCTGATTTGAAAAGAATTATTTCTGTCTTTGAAAGTATTAAGTGATTTTTTTCATCTGATTTATTTTTTGTTGCATTTCTTTTAAATTAGTAAAAAGTTCTTTTTTATTTTCTATCTTGTCTAGTTTAATATTTTTAATATTTTTTAGTTCTTGTAGAAGTAGTTCTATTATTTTTATAATGTCTTCTCTTGTAAATTGTGTTTTATTAAATTTAATTTCAGAATTTTTTTCATAGTTTTCATCTTTTTTATAAAGAAGTAATTTAAATTCTTTTAAAGATTTTATTTTTCCATTAAGGACTTTCATTTTTAAATGAGTAGGACAGGATTTTTTGGAAATTTCATAAGAGAGAGACAGAGGTAAATTTTCTATTATAAGTTGCTTATCGGAATTTTCGACAAGCAACTTATATCTTGATATTAATGAGTAAACTTTATCCTTTTTAAATCCCATACTAGTGAACCATTTATAAAAGAGTCCGTCGTGTTGATTAGTGCCACTTAGTTTTTCTTTTGCTTCTTTTAGTATTTTTCCAATTTCTGTGTATGTGTTGTTAAAAATGTTAAAAATTTCATATTGCTTCATTTTTAAGAAATCAGCTATTTCTTTATCTAATTTTTCATATTTAAAACTTTTATTTTGAATGATAATTAATGCTTGCTTTGCTAAAATATGTTTGTCTTTTTCATTTTTTTTTAACTTTTGGCCCATTAAAGCCATTAGAGTGTCTAGACTGTCTGACATTTTTATTTTTTAATTTTCTCCATTATTTCTTTTGTAAGCTCTAAAAAATCTTTTGCTGCATTACTTTCTTTATTATAAATGTGTACTGGTATGTTTTCTTCTTGAGATTTGGAAATGCTTATATTTTTTCTTATTTTAGTATTTAAAAATTTTTCTTTGAATACTTTTTTTAAATAATCAATATATTTTTCTTTGCTTTTATTTCTGATATCATACTTGTTTATGAACACACCAGCGATCTCTAAATTTTGATTTATTTGTTTAACGGTGGTTATTGTATCTAATAGTTGACTGATACCCTCAAATGCGAAAAATTCTGTTTCTATTGGTATTAGAAGATATTTGCTTGCAACAAGTGCATTTATTGTGAGTATTGAAAGGGTGGGGGGACAGTCAAGTATAATGAAATCGTAGTCATCTTGTTTATATTGTTCTAAAGCATTTTTTAGAAAGTTTTCTCTTGCAATTTCATGTATTAATTCCTTCTCAAGTAATGCTAACTTAAGATTTGAAGGAATTATATCTAGATTGAAATTTTTAATAGGTTTAATTTTTTGTTTTTTATAAATAAGTTCATAACTTGAATTTGTGTCTTCTTTTTTTGGGATGTTAACTCCGCTACTGGTATTCCCTTGTGAATCAATGTCTATTAGAAGAGTCTTTTTATTAAGCAATGTGGTTGAATAAGCAATATTTATAGCACTAGTTGTTTTTCCAACACCGCCTTTTTGGTTAATAATAGATATTATTTTCATAAAAGTTTTCTCTTCTGCATATTAATAATATTCTATTGTAAAACATAAATAATGAAAATGGTAATAATATATGTAAAATTATTCCCAAAAGTGGTAAAATGCATATAGACATTTAACTTATCTAAATGTCTATATGCATTTTAAATTTAATTAAATTAGGGAATTTTCTTGTAGAAATGTTATAATGCTCTTTTTATCTGTTATGTTAAATTTTATTGTAGTATTTATTTTATCTAGGAAATTTGCATCTATAATTTTAATTCCTATTTTGTTTTTTATTCGTGTAAGTAAATGATATTGATTGTAATTTAAATTAAGAATTAATGTTTGCATTTCTTCCTTTTCTATTAAATTTGATGCGCTGATTACTTGTTGTGCTGCTTTAGAATATGCCTTGATTAAACCACTTTTCCCAAGCAGAGTTCCTCCAAAATAGCGTATCGTAATGATTAAAGTATCTGTTAAATTTTTATTTAATATGGCATCTAGTGTAGGTTTGCCTGCTGTTGATCTTGGCTCTTTATCATCGCTCATTCCATTTATAAATGAATTTGAATTTCCAATTCTAAATCCGTAAACGACATGAGTTGCATTTTTAAATTTTAATTTATATTCTTTTAATATTTTGTTTATATCTTCTTTTTTCTCTACGTGGAAAATATATGATAAGAAAATTGATTTTTTTACTTCAATTTTTGAACTGGTATTTTCTTTAGTAATTAGCATAATTCAATTTAATAATATATCATTTTTTTATATTGAAGTATTTTGAATTTATGTATATGATTAATGTTAACAACTCTTATTTAATAAATTCTAAGAGGGCGTATTTAAGAGGGCGTAAAAATGATATCAGGATTAAATCCTAAGTTAAGATTGTTGAAAGAACATAGAATACTTTATTCTAATATGGAAAGAGGATTAAAACCTCTCTTAGAGGTTGATAATTTTATTAATAAATACATTCAAAATAAGGAAGGTTTAGAAATTTATGATAAAGTTGTAGGCAAGGCTGCTGCTGTTATCATTTACAATATTGGACTTCAAAATGTTCATGCAAGTGTTATTTCTCAATCAGCAAAGGATTTTTTGGAAAGTAAAGGAATAAAGGTGAGTTTTAAAAGACTTGTGGATAAGATAAATGATAAAACTGAAAATTTGATCGAAAGTTTAGAAAATCCAGAGGAAGTTTATAAGTACTTGATAAAAAGAGGAATTATTATAAGTAACACCTAAATTATATTCATTTGCTTTTTGTTTTGGAATATACAGAAAGAATTAGAGCTATATTATAGCTTAATACCATTAAGCTTCCCCAGCTTAAATAAAAATTGTCTTTGCCATAATCAAAAAGCCATGTTCCAGCATAAACTCCTAAAAATCCTCCAATTGAAGATGCAAGCATAATTAAGTCAGGGTTGATTGTATGTTTGATAATTTGGCTTTTGCTATTTTGGTTAGGTTGCTTTTCGGAAAATTTACTGTCAACGAAAACCATGACTAATCCAGTGAGTGTGATGCACAAAAAATAGACTACAAATATCTTTCTAATGAGCTTAAACATAAAACTTTACCCCCTTTTAGCTTTCAGTTATTGAAATTAAGTAATAATATAAATATAACATAAAATAAGTATTTTCTCATGTGAAGATGTAAAAATTGAACTTTTTTCTTAAATCATAAAATATTTCAAGAGTAATTAATTTATATGGAGATTCTTCTTGCAGATTTAATGTGTAAAAATTTGAGTGTTGGATATTATTTATTAGTAAGTTTAATGCAATTTTGGATGAGTTGTATTTTAAAATTTTAAGGAGATTATGTGTTATATATTGTGGGAACCCCCATAGGTAATTTAGGTGACATTACATATCGTGCAATTGATATTTTAAAGTTGGTTGATGTTGTTTTTGCTGAGGATACAAGGATTACTAAGAGACTTTTATTTCATTATGGTATTGCTAAAAAGTTAATTTCTTGTAATGCAGTAATAGAGCATAGAAGAATTAGCTTATTGTTAGAGTATTTGTCTAATGGAAAAAGCGTAGCTTTTGTTAGTGATGCGGGCACTCCTTGTATTAGTGACCCCGGTGGTTTGCTTGTTGATGCAGCATTCAAAAATGGGTATAAAGTTTGTCCTATCCCAGGAGTTAGTTCTTTTAGTACAGTTATTAGTGTTAATCCTTTTAAAGATAAGGTTGTAATCTTTGAAGGTTTTTTGCCAAACAAAGGCATTAAGAGATTAAAAAGGATTGAGGAACTTTATCATACAGGTGATGCATTTGTTCTTCTTGAGTCCAATCATAGAATTTTAAAGTTGTTATTTGAAATTTCTTTAGTGAATTTAGATGCTAATGTTCTTGTTGGTCGTGAGATGACAAAATTATATGAAGAATATAAAATTGGCAAGCCTTTAGAATTGAAAAAATATTTTGAAGAGAATAACAAAAATAAAGGAGAGTTTACAGTTCTGGTTAGCAGGAAGTCTAAAAGTTAAGATCATTTTCAATTTGTTTATGTTTGCAGTCTAATTATATTTCAAATATTTTGGCTTTAACATCTAGAATTTGGTTGTATTGTATTTCTTTGCTATTATATAAGTTAAGCTTGAGAAATAAATTTTTGAATTTACTTGAAAGAATTAATTTGATATTTTTTATGCTAGGATATAAGATAAATAAATTTAAAGGGAATTATGTAAGCATAAGTTATGTTTTTGCAAATTATAATGACCTTGGAGGAAGGTATTTTGACTTTTAAAAAATTTTAGATTAAGTTTAAGGATAATAAATTCAAGATTTAAAAGATTTTTGATTATTTAAGGTTGAAGTTGGTTCCTAATTTTAAAAGATAGCTTGCCACTTTACCAGATTAAAAGAAGTCTACTTATTGATTTTTTATGGCAAAAAATAAAGAAAAAGAAATTTACAAATGTTTAAAGTGTGGATATAAATCTTTAAAGTGGTTAGGTAAGTGCCCTGAGTGCTTTAGTTGGGAAAGTTTAGAGCAGTATACTGAATTTAAAGTTGGATATGAGACAAATTTGAATAATGCAAAAAGTGAAATATTCTCTTTAAAAGATTTTACTCAAATTGAAAATATTAGGCATTTAACAGGTATTGATGAATTTGATAGAGTTCTTGGCTCTGGTATTGTCATTGGAAGTACAATTTTGATATCAGGAGAGCCTGGTATTGGAAAATCAACTTTTTTACTTCAAATTTCTAATATTATCTCACGTGCTGGTAAAAATGTGCTTTATCTTGCCGGGGAAGAGTCAATTCCACAAATTAAATTAAGGGCAAATAGACTGAAGATTTCTTCTGATATTTTGATAACTAATGAGGTAAATGTTGATTCTTTGATAGAAATGCTTTCAAATATTGAACTGGACTTTATGGTTGTTGATTCTATTCAAACTTTGCATTCAAAAGAAGTTCAAGGCAGTCTTGGAGGTGTGTCTCAACTAAAGCATTGTATTTACAAACTTGTAGAGTGGGCAAAAAGGAAGGATGTGGCTTTGTGCTTAGTGGGACATATTACAAAAGATGGTATATTAGCGGGACCAAAAGTAATAGAGCATATTGTAGATGCTGTTTTTTATTTTGAGGAGGCTGAAAAATCTTTACGTATGCTTAGAGCTAGTAAAAATAGATTTGGGGCTATTAATGAAATAGGTATTTTTGAAATGACATGTTTGGGAGTTGTTGAGATTAAAGATCCCTCTTCTATTTTTTTGGAGAAAAAGGAGAAAATATCTTCAGGAATTGCTATTGGAATTATTAATGAGGGAAGTAGAGTTTTGTTTGTAGAAATACAGGCTTTAATTACAAGTACAGGTATGAATATTCCTAGAATTTTTTCAGAAAAAATAGATTCTAAGAAAATATCAAGAATCTTGGCTGTTCTTAGTAAGTATTTAAATCTTAATTTTAATAATGATGATGTATATGTGAATGTTTCTGGGGGACTTAGGATTGATGATGTAGAAATTGAGCTTGCTGTTTTGGTTGCATTATTTTCTGCTAAGACGGATATTATTGTAAATCAAGAATTAATTTTTACGGGAGAGATTTCTCTTTCAGGAGAAATTAGGGCGTCTTCTAATATTGATAGTAAGGTTCTTGCTGCTAAGAAGGCTGGATTTAAAAATGTAATGGGTGCAAATTTAAGAGATAGTCATTATGATGGATATGAAGGTATAGGTAATGTTTTAGGTGTTGTTAGGCACTTAGTGAAGGGTAGAGCAATGAAAGATTATGAAAATCATTTTTTGAAAAATAATAATGTAAAAAATGAATGTTAAGTATTGACAAAGTGTAACGTATGTTATATCTTAGTAAGAGTTGATATTCAAAATTGGAAGAGAAGAGAAGGGAAGAGTTAAGTAAGGTTTTAATAGCCAAATAAAATAAATAACCTGTTAATTTTTAAAAGTAAAAAATAAAAATAACGAAGAGTTTGATCCTGGCTTAGAACTAACGCTGGCAGTGCGTCTTAAGCATGCAAGTCAGACGGAATGTAGTAATACATTCAGTGGCGAACGGGTGAGTAACGCGTGGATAATCTACCTACGAGATGGGGATAACTATTAGAAATAGTAGCTAATACCGAATAAAGTCAATTAAGATGTTAGTTGATGAAAGGAAGCCTTTAAAGCTTCGCTTGTAGATGAGTCTGCGTCTTATTAGCTAGTTGGTGGGATAAGAGCCTACCAAGGCTATGATAAGTAACCGGCCTGAGAGGGTGATCGGTCACACTGGAACTGAGATACGGTCCAGACTCCTACGGGAGGCAGCAGCTAAGAATCTTCCGCAATGGGCGAAAGCCTGACGGAGCGACACTGCGTGAACGAAGAAGGTCGAAAGATTGTAAAGTTCTTTTATAAGTGAGGAATAAGCTTTGTAGGAAATGACAAAGCGATGACGTTAATTTATGAATAAGCCCCGGCTAATTACGTGCCAGCAGCCGCGGTAATACGTAAGGGGCGAGCGTTGTTCGGGATCATTGGGCGTAAAGGGTGAGTAGGCGGATATGCAAGTCTATGTGTAAAATACCACAGCTCAACTGTGGAACTATGCTGGAAACTGCATGACTAGAGTCTGATAGGGGAAGTTAGAATTCCTGGTGTAAGGGTGGAATCTGTTGATATCAGGAAGAATACCAGAGGCGAAGGCGAACTTCTAGGTCAAGACTGACGCTGAGTCACGAAAGCGTAGGGAGCAAACAGGATTAGATACCCTGGTAGTCTACGCTGTAAACGATGCACACTTGGTGTTAATCGAAAGGTTAGTACCGAAGCTAACGTGTTAAGTGTGCCGCCTGGGGAGTATGTTCGCAAGAATGAAACTCAAAGGAATTGACGGGGGCCCGCACAAGCGGTGGAGCATGTGGTTTAATTCGATGATACGCGAGGAACCTTACCAGGGCTTGACATATACAGGATATAGTTAGAGATAACTATTCCCCGTTTGGGGTCTGTATACAGGTGCTGCATGGTTGTCGTCAGCTCGTGCCGTGAGGTGTTGGGTTAAGTCCCGCAACGAGCGCAACCCTTGTTGTCTGTTACCAGCATGTAAAGATGGGGACTCAGACGAGACTGCCGGTGATAAGCCGGAGGAAGGTGAGGATGACGTCAAATCATCATGGCCCTTATGTCCTGGGCTACACACGTGCTACAATGGCCTGTACAAAGCGATGCGAAACAGTGATGTGAAGCAAAACGCAGAAAGCAGGTCTCAGTCCAGATTGAAGTCTGAAACTCGGCTTCATGAAGTTGGAATCGCTAGTAATCGTATATCAGAATGATACGGTGAATACGTTCTCGGGCCTTGTACACACCGCCCGTCACACCACCCGAGTTGAAGATACCCGAAGCTATTATTCTAACCCGCAAGGGAGGAAGGTATCTAAGGTATGTTTAGTGAGGGGGGTGAAGTCGTAACAAGGTAGCCGTACTGGAAAGTGTGGCTGGATCACCTCCTTTCTAAGAGAAAGAAATTGTTTAAATTAATTATTATTTTAACTCTTCCCTTGTTTTCTCAAAGGCTTTTTGGGGGGTTTAGCTCAGTTGGTTTAGAGCATCGGCTTTGCAAGCCGGGGGTCAAGGGTTCGAGTCCCTTAACCTCCATTTATTTATTGTTAAATAAGTATGAATTAAGCCTTTTAAGAAATGGCCTTTATTAAAAATCTATGCAAACATATTGTTGCCTTTAAAGCGTTATTTTTTTGATTCATTTAGGTGCATTTAGTATTTTATTATATTGAGTTAATAAATTACCTCAGGGGCTAAGATATGTTTTTATGTTGTTTGTTATCTTGATGAATTGTTTTTTATGGATTCCAAAACTTGATTACATGCAAAAAATTTATCTTTAATTATTTTATTAAGATTATCAAAGAGCTAGTCATGAATCAACCTAATTGAATTGGGATCAGGAGGAGTTGAACCTCCGACCTCAGGTTTATCAGACCTGCGCTCTAACCACCTGAGCTATGATCCCCAAAATATCATTACCCTTTAAAATTCTATTGAACTTTATTGTGTTTGTCAATATGCAGTTTGTTTTTAGATTTTGGTTATATATTATTTTCAATAATTTTTACATTTATTCCAATTACAATAGGTTTTGAGTTTAAATTTCATTTTTGTTTAGAATTGTATTAATGAATAGAGAATTTTTTATGCAAGATGCTGTTATTGTCGCTAAGTCTTTACTTGGACATTTTCTGGTTAGAAATATAAATGGTAAAGAAGTTATTTCAAGGATTGTTGAAACAGAAGCGTATATGGGTTTAACAGATAAAGCTTGCCATGCGTATGGAGGTAGAAGAACAGTTCGTACAAGTGCAATGTATAATATTGGGGGATATGCTTATGTTTATATGATTTATGGCATGCATTATATGTTAAACGTTGTAGCATCTAATGAGCATAATCCCCATGCTGTTTTGATAAGAGGAGTTGAACCTATTTCACCTTCAATGAAGGTTGCTGGAATATTTACTAATGGACCTGGCAAGCTTACTAAGTTTTTAAATATAGATTTAAAGTTTAATAAAGTAGATCTTATTAATAATTGTGAACTTTTTTTAAGGAGAGGCTTATCTTTTGATTTTGAAGTTTTATGTTCAAAGAGAATAAATGTTGATTATGCAGGCGAAGAATATGCGAGCAAGCTTTGGAGATTTTATATAAAAAACAATAAATTTGTTTCTAAATATTAGTATTTCTTATTTTTTTCAAGAATGGGATCAACTGTCTCTTTAATAAAGTCTTCGACTTGCAATGATGCAAAACCTATATTTTCATTTGGATTTAAAACTTCATCTATATCTTTAGGTGTTAATTTAAAGCTTTCATCATTGAGGATTAGTTTAATTAAGTCGTTTTCAGTTGTTTTTGAATAAAGATTTTCTCTTACTTGCATTGAATAAATTCTTATCTTTTCATGTAATATTTGTCTATCACCACCATTTTTTGTTGCTTTCATCAATATGTCTTCTGTTAATATGAATGGCATTTCTTTTTTGACATGTTTTTCAATTATTGTTTTGTTTACTCTAATATTATCAAATATTTTATTTAATAATATTAAAATAGCATCAGCGGCTAGGAATGCTTGAGGAATATTGATCCTCTTGCAAGCTGAATCGTCTAAAGTTCTCTCAAGCCATTGAGTTGCCGCTATAAATCCACCACTTGATTGTAGACTCATGATAAACTTAGCAAGGGAAGCTACCCTTTCACTATAAATAGGGTTTCTTTTATAAGGCATTGCTGATGAACCTATTTGGTTTTTTTCAAAATGTTCTTCAATCTCTTCAAGATGTTGCATGAATCTAATATCATTAGTAATTTTGTGTGCACTTTGAGATAGGTTGCTTAAAAAATTTAATATTGATGTATCAAATTTACGGTCGTAGATTTGACTAGTTACTTTATAAACTTTGTTAAATCCCATTTTTTTTGCTAGACTAATGTCTAGATTTTTTACCTTTTCAAAGTTAGACGAAAACAATTCATTAAAGCTGTTTTGATTTCCAACTGTTCCCTTTACTCCTCTAAGACACATATTGGATAGAATGAAATTGAGTTCTTCAAAGTCAAAAATTAGACTTTGAAGCCATAAGCTACTTCTTTTCCCAAGAGTTGTCAATTGTGCTTTTTGTAGATGTGTATATGCAAGAGTTGTCAGGTTTTTATACTTTGTTGAGAATTCTTTTAAAGATTTAATGAATGTTATTAGATTATTCTTGATGATCAATAGAGCTTCTTTGATTTGGATTAAGTCTGTGTTATCTGTTAAATATGCACTTGTAACGCCAAGGTGTAAAATTTTTCTAGCATTGTCGCCAGCTAAGTCAGCATAAGCATAAAGATGTGCCATGACTTCATGTTGAAATTTTTCCTCATATTTTTTTACAATCTCAAAATCAATGTTTTCAATGTGTTTAGATAATTTATCAAGTTGTTTGTTGCTAATATCTATTCCTAATTCTTTTTGGACTAAAGCTAAGTTGTACCACAATTTTCTCCATGTAGTATATTTAAATTTTGGTGAAAAAATGTAAAGCATTTTTTTACTTGCATATCTTGATTTTAGGGGATTTATATATTCATCCATTTTTTATTCCTAACAATGGTTTTGTCTCTTTCTGCTCCAAGAGACAAAATTGAAATTTGAACACCCACTTCTTTTTCTATAAATTCAATGTAAGCTCTAGCCTCAATAGGCAAGTCGTCATAATTGCTAATATTTTTGATGTCTTTTTTAAATCCTTTAAAGACTTTGTATACAGGTTGAACTTTTTCAAGTATTTCACAAGAAGTGGGTATATAATCATATATTTTGCCTTGAAATTCATATGCTGTGCAAATTTTAAGCTTTTCGATATCATTTAGTATGTCTAGTTTAGTTAAGGCTAAATGATTTAGTTCATTAAGATAGATAGATTTTTTTATTGTTAAAAGATCTATCCAGCCAATTCTTCTAGGTCTTTTTGTTGTAGAGCCATATTCTTGACCCTTTTCTCTAATTTTATCTCCAATGGGATCTGAGATTTCAGTTACAAAAGGTCCTGAACCAACTCTTGATGAGAATGCTTTTACTATTCCAATCCTTTGCGTGATTTTTGAGATAGGAATGCCACATCCTGTTGCTGCTACAATTAATGTATTGCTTGATGTTACGAATGGAAAGGTTCCATGTTCAATATCAAGCATTATACCTTGAGCACCTTCTATTAAGATACTTTTACCTGAATTAATGGCATGTTTCAATATTTCTTCTGTATTTGTGATTGCAGGTTTAAGTATTGCTATATATTTTTTGTATTGTTTAAGAATGTCATCGTAATTAAAGGGTTTCTCGTTGTAGATTTTTTCTATAATTTCGTTTTTTTCATCTAAATTTGTTTTTAGTTTTTTTTCGAAAATATCTATGTTAATTAAGTCAATGGCTCTTATGCCTGTTCTATTGATTTTATCAGCATAACAAGGTCCAATACCTTGCTTTGTGGTGCCAATTTTATAAGTACCCTTTTTTTGTTCGTTAAGTTCGTCGATTTTAATGTGATAAGGCATTATTATATGCGTTTTATCGCTTATCAATATTTTTGTCTTTATGTTATTTTGTTTGAGTATTTTAAGTTCTTCAATTAGAATGAGTGGATTGATTACTACACCAGGTCCAAGTATGCATTTTGCTCCTTGCAAAATGCCAGATGGTAAGAGATGAAAAATGAATTTTTGATTATTAGCAACGATTGTATGCCCTGCGTTATTGCCTCCGTTAAATTTGATAACATAATCTAATTTTTTTGATAGAAAGTCTGTAATTTTGCCCTTTCCTTCGTCACCCCATTGAGTTCCAATCACTGCATAAATTGACATTTATATCTCCTATTTATTTATTTATTTTTGCTACATTCTTTAAAGTTCTATGTTTTTCGTTAAAATCAATACCATATCCGACTACAAAATAATTAGCAATTTCAAATCCTATATAGTCTATCTTTAATTTTGTTAATCTTCTAGATGGTTTATTAAAAAGAGTACAGATCTTGATCTCTTTGGGATTTTTGCTTTTTAGGTGTTCAATGATTTTTTTATATGTCAAGCCGGTATCTATGATGTTATCAAAGACCATGACATAACTATTTTCTATATTAACATCAATATCTTTTTTTATTAAAACTTTTAATGAAGAATGGGTTTTATTATTATAACTTGAGACATGAAGAAAATCTATTTTTACATTTAATCCAATCTCTCTTGTAATGTCTGCAAAAAACATAAAAGAACCTTTAAGGAGAGATATAAAAACTACATTATTTTTATCTTTATAGTAGTTTCTAATTTTTTGAGCTAAATTTTGAATTTTGTTTCTTATTTTTTCTTCTGTAAATAAAGTTGAGATTTCATAATTCATTTAATCTTACGTTTAACTCTCTATCTTTAATCCTTTAAGATCATCATTATATTTTTTTTGTTAATTTAATTCAAGTCAGGATTATGGGTCATAATCAATTTAATGTGATATTATTTATTAAAAAAGAAGGTGTTATAATGAATGCCAATTTTAAAAAATATAAAGTGTTAGTTTTCGATCTTGATGGGACTTTGCTTAATAACAATCATGAAATTACATCATTGACTCTTAAGGTTCTTTTAAAATTAAAGGATGATTTTCATATCATTATTGCTACCGGTAGGAGATTGTATGAGGTGAGTGATGTCTTAGTGCAACTTAAAGAGGTGAAAATCGATGAGTGTTATATTATAACTGCCAATGGAGCTGAGGTTTTTTTAAAAAACAATCTGATTTTGAGACATAAGATGAATTATGATATAGTAAAAGAAATTCTTAATATCAATAGAGCGGGAATCGATATTAATCTTTATACTCTTAATGATTGGTATTCTGATAGAGAGATTAGAAGTCCAATTATGAATTATTTTATTGAAAATTTAGGGGTAAAACCTATTATTGTTGATTTGTCTCTGCTTGAAGTAGATTCTTTTTCTAAAGTAGTTTGTTATTCTCATGATTCTTCTAAGCTTGAAGAGTTTAGAAATAAAATTCAAGAGAAAAATTTTAAAGATATAAATCTATTTTATTCCTCTCAGGATCTTTTGGAAATTACAAGTATTGATGCTAGTAAATATAATGCTGTTAAAAATGTTGCTTTATTTGAATGTATTTCTATGGATGCTATTTTAGCGTTTGGAGATAACGGTAATGATTATGAGATGTTGAAAAATGTTGGAAAGGGAATTATCATGAAAAATGCAAATGAGTTTGTTAAGTCTAATTTACCAAATAACGAGATTACAAAATTTGATAACGATGAAGATGGGGTTGCAAAGTTTTTAATTGAATTTTTTAATCTTGATATTAATTAATGTTTTTGATTATATCTTGTCTAAGTAATTTAGGTTGTAAATATTCATTTTACTATATTTAATATAGAGCATTCATCTGACATAAGTTATGTGTTTTGTTATTATTATTCTTTAATATATTTTATTTTGTAGTTTCTTGTTTATTTGTTCTTGCTTTTAAGTAGGTTATTTGAAATTATTGAGGGTAAGTGAACAATTTTAGGATTAATGATGTTTTTACCTGTAAGATTTATACCTGGCATTGCTCAATATGGATAGTGTGATTTAATTTTTGAAAAATTATTTAGTGAAAAGTTCAATAATAGTATTGACATAGTAAAGTTAAAAATATATATTAGTTTATGTTGTATAAACGATTGGCAAATTAGAGACGGAAGATAAAAATATGGTCAAAGTAATAAAGAGTCTATGGTGGATGCCTAGGAGCTTTAAGGCGAAGAAGGTCGTGGTAAGCTGCGAAAAGCTTGGGGGAGAAGCAAACATTTTACGATCCCGAGATCACCGAATGGAGTAATCCAATTAGCTAGATGCTAATTATTTACTACGTAAGTAGTAAAGGCTATACCAGGGGAAGTGAAACATCTAAGTACCCTGAGGAAAAGAAATCAAAGAGATTCCCTAAGTAGTGGCGAGCGAAAGGGGAGTAGCCTAAACTTTAAATGTGTCAAGCTGCAGAGCGTTGCATTTAGAGGGTTGTAGGACGCTTGGAGCTTAGTCTGTAATAAGCTGAGAAGTTACAAAATATTTATATAGAAGAATAACTTGGAAAAGTTAGCCAAAGAAGGTGATAGCCCTGTAATTTAAATGTAAATATCTTCTTAAAGATGTTCCTAAGTAGGACGGGGCACGAGAAACCTTGTCTGAAGCTGGGGAGACCACTCTCCAAGGCTAAATACTATAAAGCTACCGATAGTGAAGAGTACCGTGAGGGAAAGGTGAAAAGAACCCCGGGAGGGGAGTGAAATAGAACTGAAACCGTAGACTTACAAGCAGTCAAAGCCATGATTATTCATGGTGATGGCGTGCCTTTTGTATAATGAACCTGCGAGTTATCATGTCTAGCAAGGTTAAAGCATAGTAGTGCTGGAGCCTTAGCGAAAGCGAGTCTTAAACGGGCAATTTAGTTAGATGTGGTAGACCCGAACCCGAGTGATCTATTTATGGCCAGGCTGAAGCTTGGGTAAAACCAAGTGGAGGGCCGAACTCTAGTCTGTTTAAAAAGGCAGAGATGAGCTGTGAATAGGAGTGAAAGGCTAAACAAACTCGGAGATAGCTGGTTCTCCTCGAAATGGATTTAAGTTCAGCCTTATTTTAGTGTAATAGAGGTAGAGCACTAATTGAGCTAGGGCCTGTCAAAGGGTACCAAACTCAGTTAAACTCCGAATGCTATTGCATGATGAATAGGAGTGAGACTATGGGCGATAAGGTTCATAGTCGAGAGGGAAACAACCCAGACCAACAGCTAAGGTCTCAAAAATGTATTAAGTGGAAAAGGAGGTTTAGGTACGTAAACAGCCAGGAGGTTGGCTTAGAAGCAGCCATACCTTTAAAGAGTGCGTAATAGCTCACTGGTCGAGTACTTAAGCGCCGACAATGTAACGGGGCTAAATACATTACCGAAGCTTTGGACTCTAATTTAGGTTAGAGTGGTAGAGGAGCGTTCTGTAAGCCTGAGAAGTTAAACTGGGAAGTTTAATGGAGGTATCAGAAGTGAGAATGCAGGTATAAGTAACGAAAAAATGGGTGAGATTCCCATTCGCCGAAAACCTAAGGTTTCCTGGGTAAAGGTCGTCTTCCCAGGGTTAGTCGGCCCCTAAGGCAAAGCTGAAAAGTGAAGTCGATGGGAAACGGGTTAATATTCCCGTACCTCTTATAGTTTCGATTGGAGTGACGCATGAGGTTAACTACTGCTAGGCGATGGTAGTCCTAGTTTAAGCATTAAGGTGTTGATTCTAGTAGGCAAATCCGCTAGAAGAGCTGAGATGTGATGATGAGTGTTGTTTCGTCAGCATGAAATGTAGGTAGTCAAGGTGCCAAGAAAGAACTTCTAAGGTTAGGCTATAAGGGACCGTACCGCAAACCGACACAGGTAGGTGGGATGAAAATTCTAAGGCGCGCGAGAGAATTCACGTTAAGGAACTCTGCAAAATACATACGTAACTTCGGGATAAGTATGACCTAAGAGATTAGGTAGCATAAAAATGGTCCGAACGACTGTTTACCAAAAACACAGGTCTCTGCAAATCTGTAAAGAGAAGTATAGGGACTGACACCTGCCCGGTGCTGGAAGGTTAAGAGGAGATGTTAGTGTAAAAGCGAAGCATTGAATTCAAGCCCCAGTAAACGGCGGCCGTAACTATAACGGTCCTAAGGTAGCGAAATTCCTTGTCGGGTAAGTTCCGACCCGCACGAATGGTGTAACGATTTGGACGCTGTCTCAACGTGGAGCTCGGTGAAATTGAAGTATCGGTTAAGATGCCGATTACTTGTGGTTAGACGGAAAGACCCCGTGAACCTTTACTATAGCTTGGTATTGAAATTTGATTAGGTATGTGTAGGATAGGTGGGAGACTTTGAAGCTATCTCGTTAGGGATAGTGGAGTCGTACTTGAAATACCACCCTTGTTTAATTAAGTTTCTAACTCATAGTGATATGAGGAGAGTGCCAGGTGGGTAGTTTGACTGGGGCGGTCGCCTCCTAAAGAGTAACGGAGGTGCGCAAAGGTTACCTTAGAGTGGTTGGAAATCACTCTGTAAGTGTAAAGGCATAAGGTAGCTTAACTGTAAGACTGACAAGTCGAGCAGATACGAAAGTAGGTCTTAGTGATCTGGCGGTAGCGAGTGGAAGCGCCGTCACTTAACGAATAAAAGGTACTCCGGGGATAACAGGCTTATCCTTCCCAAGAGTTCACATCGACGGAAGGGTTTGGCACCTCGATGTCGGCTCATCGCATCCTAGGGCTGGAGCAGGTCCTAAGGGTATGGCTGTTCGCCATTTAAAGCGGTACGCGAGCTGGGTTCAGAACGTCGTGAGACAGTTTGGTCCCTATCTGCCACAAGCGTTGGATATTTGAGAGGAGCTATCTTTAGTACGAGAGGACCGAGATGGACGAACCTCTAGTGTACCAGTTATCCTGCCAAGGGTAAGTGCTGGGTAGCTACGTTCGGAAAGGATAACCGCTGAAAGCATCTAAGTGGGAAGCCTTCCTCAAGATGAGATATCCTATAGGGTTCTGGAAGAATACCAGTTTGATAGGTTAGAAGTGTAAGTATAGTAATATATTAAGCTAACTAATACTAATTACCCGAATCTTTGACCATATTTTTGTCTTCCTTATAAGGCAACCCTGGTGATTGAAGAAAAGAGGAAACACCTGTTATCATTCCGAACACAGAAGTTAAGCTCTTATTCGCTGATGGTACTGCGAGTTCGCGGGAGAGTAAGTTATTGCCAGGGTTTTTTTGTTTTCATTTCATATTCATTAGATGTGTATTATAAATTATGAGTATTTTAAGAGTTATTTTTTTACTTATATTTTTTTTTTCTTATATCAATTTATTTGCTAAACAAACCCTGAAATTTAAGCTTGTAGATCAATATCATCCTCTTTATTATAAAAATAAAGAAGGTAAAATGGTTGGCATGATTTTTCATCTTTTGAACAAATGGGCGCAAGATCATAATTATAATATTAGCGTAGAATATATTGATTACCTTGACAAAAATAAAATTGAAGATGATGTGGTTTATTTAGGATTAACTTATAATTCAAATTTAAATGAATATCTTTACTTTAAAAATGAGATTGGAAAATGTGTGTCTGCATTAATTTATAATGGTGAGAAAGGCAAAAAATATATCAGTTCATTTTTTTCAGACGAGTTGCGCGTAGGTGTTGTCAAGAACACTATATATGAGGATATTTTAAGATTTCATGGTCGTGTTGATAATGTTTTTTCATTTACAGATACTGAAAAATTACTTTTGGCATTAAGAGATAACAAGGTTGATTTAGTATATGGAAGTTATAAATCATTATCTAGTATATGGTATAGTTCTTTTTATCCATCTTTTATGAAAGTTTTTAAATCTGAATATTTTTATAGTTTTGGGGTAAGAACTGCCATTAGTAAGAATGCTATTAGTCAGTTAAAATATTTAGATATTGACCTTTTTAGTTATATGCAATCTCTTTCTGAAAAAGAATATGAATCTTTTAATTTATTTAAGCTTGATGTTGGAATGTATAATGATTATCCTCCTTTGAGTTTTGTGAATTCTAAAGGTCAATTTTCAGGGATTTTGGTTGATTTATGGAATACTCTTGCTAGAGAATATGGTTTTTCAGTGAAATTTGTAGGATTTCTAAAAGAAAACATTAAAAGAGGTGTGGATGATAAAGACGTATCTGTTTGGGGTGGAATTATTGAAGATGATAATATTTTAAGTTCTAAGAATTACAAAATAACATCTCCAATATACTCACTTAATTTTAACTTATATTTTACAAATGCTAAAAATAGTAATAAAGTCATAAATTCACAAATTATTGATTTCAATCTAAGTGATATTCAGATAGATAAAAGTACAGATATAGTAAGTAATTTTTCGGATATAGTAAATCATTCATATGGATTTATAGAAAATTCAATTACCACAAGGTATTTATCAAAGTTGCATGGATATAACAATGTATTGAGATTTCAGGATCCAAATTTAAGTCAAAAAAGGTTTTTAGTGTTAGCAACTAATAATAAGAAATTGCAAGTGTTTGCATATATGCTTAATGTATTAGCAAAGAATATTTTATTTGATACTTTTTTGCAAATAGATAAAAATTGGTTTGGACAATATGAGATTGAAGATTATCAAGATAATTGTCATGGTCATATAAATAGTAGTAATTTTAATATTGAGGAAAAAATTTGGTTATTGAGAAATAAAAAATTAAATCTTGCTGTGAAAAATTGGTATCCTATTGATTATTTTGATTCTAGTCGTTATAGAGGAGTAAATGAGTGGTTAATTAATAAAATAATGAAATTGACGAATTTAGATTTCAATATCATCAATGTAAGTGGAAGGGATGAGATTGAAGAATTAATCAAGCTAGGAAATTTAGATATGTTGTCTGCTAATTTAGATGACTCAAATTCAGACTATGTTTTTAACATTAAATCAGTTTCAGAAATCCCACTACATATTTTTTCAAATAGGACAAGGCCATTTACTTCTCAGTCCTCTGATCGTTTTGCAATACTTAAATTTTTGTATACAAAGAAGTTGGAAACTCAAATAGGCAAACAACTAATTCAAGTGAATGGTTTTAAAGAGGCTTTAGACCTTCTTTATAGAGGCAAGGTTAATGGAATTATTAGCGATGAATATACTGCTACTGTTAATTTTGAGGACTTGAATATTAGGGATGTTAAGAGAATTCTTACTGTGTCAGATTTAAAATTTGATTTAAATATTGCAGTTTATAACCAAGATTATATTTTAAGAAGAATTATACAAAAGATTTTATTCTGTGCAAACGTTGACAATAAATTATATTTTAATGACTGGGTGTTTAATATTCATGAGAGTTCTAAAGATATAATGCTAAAAAAGTCTGGTATAGCAGTTTTAACCATTGGTATTTTTATTTTTACTATTTTAATATTTTTCCTATTTAATTTGTGGAATGAAATAGTATTTAGCAAAAAAATGTATTCTTCTGCAATTATCAAGAAAAAAGTTATTGAAGATGCTATTGTTGCTAAAACTATTTTTTTAGCAAGTATGAGTCATGATATTCGTACTCCTATTAATGGCATAATAGCAGCTGCTGAGCTTTTACAAAATACTGAACTTTTGGGGGTTCAAAAAGAGTATGTACAAATGATAAATTATTCATCTATTTCATTACTTTCTTTAATTGATGAAATATTGTATATCTCTAAAATAGATATGAACGGGATATATATTGAAAATAATGAAATAGATTTGGAGCATGAAATTGAAGGTGTTTTAAAGGGTTTTCAGTCTCAAAGTGCGAAACAAAAGCTTGATTTGATTTTTTATTCAAAATCAGATTTAGGGCACTATTTAATAGGGGATAAAACTAGACTTAAAAAGGTACTTATTAATTTAATAGGAAATTCTTTTAAATTTACTACAGATGGGATCATAGTTTTGAACTATGAATGTATATGCAGTACACAGGATGGTAATGGTAATAAAATCGTTACTATTGAGTTTAAGGTAACTGATACTGGCAAAGGGATTAAAAAGAAAGATATGCAGGTAATATTTGAGTTATTTAAGCAAGGAGATTATGCTGATTCAAAAAGATATGAAGGAACCGGTCTTGGGCTTGCAATATCTAAGAAGCTTGTTAGTTTAATGGGTGGTCCTGGCATTACAGTTGAGAGTGAAGTAGGTAAGGAAACAACTTTTTCATTTATGTTGCCTTTTGTTTTAGGTGGCAAGATTAAAGATAGAGCATTAAATAAACTAGAGCTGGTAAAGGATAAAAAGATTTTAAGTGTGGTTTTAAGTAAAAAGGCTATCGAGGTATTGGATAGAATAAGTGAGGTTTTTGATTATAAAGATAATATAAATTATTTTTCTTCGTATGAAGGTGCTTATAAGGCTTGTTATGAATATCCTTATTATGATTTTATTTTTATAAACGTTGATGATTCTGGTTTGCAAGAAGGTCTTGATTTTGCTGAGAGGATTGAAAATCTAAATTATAACATAAAGATAGTGTTTGTGTTCCATTATTTAAATAGTGATAAGATTGTTAATTTTAAATATGCATATATTCAAAAACCTTTTAAAAGGTGGGATTTTTATTCTGATTGGATTAGAAATGGCCCCATTATAGATATTCCGGTAGTGAGTGAGTCTACTTCTCTTCAGCTTAAAAATAATGTAAGCATTTTAATAGCTGAGGATAATGAAATTAATCAGAAGATTTTAAAAAATATCTTGATTGTTATAGGTGTCAAAGAAGATTCTATCGATATTGTAGATGATGGATTTAAGGCTATTGAGCTTTTAAAAACTAATAGATATGATGTGGCTTTTATTGATATAAGAATGCCAAGTTGTGATGGATTTACAGTGTCTAAGGAAGTGCGCAAATTTGAAAGCCAAAATAACTTAATTCCATGTGTGTTGATAGCTGTGACTGCACATGCATTAAGAGAATATAAAGATAGGTGTTTAGAAAATGGAATGAATGATTATCTTGCAAAGCCAATACAAATTAGTTCAATTAAATGTATGTTAAAAAAATATTTGCATATTGAGGTTGAAAAAAATAAAACCATATACGATAAGAAGTTAAATAGATTTTCTGATTTGCCTAATTTAGATGTTAATGGGGCTTTAAGGGATTTAAATATCTCATATGATATGTATGTTGAGTTATGCAGTGGATTTATTGGCATGATTGATAATTTTATGCGTGATTTAGATGAAGCTTTCAATGCAGATGACATAGAATTAGTAAAGAGTTTGTCACATTCAATTGCTGGAGCTCTTGGTAATATGCGTAGCGGCTTATTTAAGAATTTTAAACAGATCGAGATAGGTACAGGTTCAATGCAAGAATTAAAAGTATTATACTATAATGCTCGTAAAGATTTGGTTGTACTTGTTGATAACATAAAATCTCAAATTTTAGGTATTCTTGAGGATGAGGACCCAGAAAAATTCAAGTTTAACAATAATGATGAATTTTTAAGTCTTATGCAAAGACTTTTAAATGGTATACAGAATAGAAATCCAAAAGAGTACAGAGGAATACTTGAAATTCTTAAAAAGTATAGTTTGGATAATCATAATATGATATTACTTGATTCTCTTGTTAAATACTTAAGATTATATAACTTTGAAGAAAGTTCTAAAATTGTTAAACGTATGATGCATGGTAATAAGATAGAAAAATCATGATTAAAGGTATGATTTTGGATAATTTCGAAGAGATTTCAAATGAGCCTCAAAAGTTGTTACTTGTGGATGATACTCCCACGAATTTGGATTTATTAATAAGTATATTGCAACATGATTATGAGATCAGAGTTGCATTGAATGGGTTTGATGCTTTAAAACAGGTTGAGATTGCTAGTCCTGATTTAATCCTTCTTGATGTGTTGCTTCCGGATATGAGTGGTTATGAGGTTTGTAAAAGGCTTAAAAATGATCCTGAGACTAGAGATATTCCTGTAATTTTTATTAGTTCAAGAGCCTCTATTGAGGCTCAACTTGAGGGGTTTAATGTTGGTGGAGTGGATTATATTCTGAAACCTTTTAATAGCAGGATTATTAATGCAAGAATTAAGACTCATCTTGAGCTTAAGAGGCTTAGAGATTATTTTAAAAATCTTGCAAGAATTGATGGTCTTACTCAAATTCCTAATAGAAGGTTTTTTACAGATAAATTTGCTAAAGCTTGGATGCAAGCCTTAGAGCATAAAAGACACGTCATTGTGGGAATGTTAGATATTGATTACTTTAAAAAGTATAATGATAATTATGGGCATACTAATGGTGATGAATGTCTTAAGTTGATTGCAAAGAGTTTGAATAAAATCGCGCTTAGATATAAAATAGATATTGCTCGATATGGTGGTGAGGAATTTATTTTATTTTGTGTCGATAAGAGTTTAGAAGAAATGATTGAGATTGTTAGTCTGATCATTGAGGATATTAGGAGTTTGAAGATAGTTCATCAATACAGTAGTATTTCTAATTTTGTCACAGTTTCAATTGGACTTGCTGAGCAAATTCCTCATGATGTTAATTTTACTAATATTATTAAGCTTGCTGATGATAAGTTATATGAAGCTAAGATTTCTGGCCGCAATCAGTTTAAATATTAGATTGAATTAGAGTTAAATCTGTAAGTTAAAGAGAATCCAATGGAATTGTAGTAAATATATGAATTACCTGTGGCTGTTCTTTTTGAAATATCAGCCATTCCTATTGTATCTGATGTATAAATAGGCGCAGTTGAGAACTTAAATAGTATGTCTAAGTCTAAAACTTCCATTATTTCAAACTTTGCGACAAGAGAAAGATTATGATAGAAGAAATCACTTCCCCATCCTTTATTTTGTGTTGTACTTACTTTTCTTGCATATCCAATATATGTTTTTCCTTCGTATAAAATTCCAATTAAATTAAGAGGCAGCGGCATTTTGTAAGCTAAGGCTATATAAGGGATTATTGTAAATCCATTTATATTTTTACCTTCATCAGCTTTGTATTTCCAAAGTTGATTATTACTAGCATGTGGATTGTTTACATACAGAATATTATTTCCAATTATTGTAATAATATGTGTCCAGTCTCCATCAAGTGTAGCATTCAGATCAAATTGTAGCTTGCCTCCCATTGTTATCTCAGAATAAAATTCAGGGTTGCTTGAATATTGTCCATTACCAATATGTACTCCAATTCCCTTAAATCCAAATCCTTGCCAACCTATTCCGATCTCACTTCCTGTATACAAATCCATAAATGCAATAGGAGTGAAATTTAGCATTCCTTTAAGTAGTAAAATGATAGGTGATAGTCCAATTCTAAAGTCAAGATTTATTTTGTTATCTTTAAATAAAAGTGAATACGGATCGTTAAAAAGTTTAAAAGATTTATAGTATCCTAAATATGATATTATTTTAATACTTCCCCAGGCGCTAGGTGAAATCTGTTCGTTTGGTTCTACTGAGGTGAATTGAGGGGTTATAAAACTTGGAGAAAATCTACTTCCGAAGGTTCCAAGTGCATGTGGTATATAATAAGCTGCTTGAGTGGTAATATAAAAATATCCCATCTCATCTTGATTTTTGTTTGGATGAATCAAAACAGTCTGTAAGAGCATTAACATTATTAATAATTTATTTATAATGTTAATTATTACTTTCATATGCATTGCTTTATTATATCTTATTTTTTAAAAAAATAAGATATAATAAAATGATGATTTTAAATTAATATTTTTGGTTTTTTGAAATTATTTCCATTAAACTTTTTTTTACTTCATCAATATTTTTTGATGCATTTATATTATTAATTCTATTGTTTTTTGAGTAGAAATTTATTAGTGGCTTTGTTTGTAGATGATATTCTTTAAGTCTGACTTTTAAAGATTCTTCTTTGTCGTCTTTTCGTTGATAAAGGATACCTTTACAAAGATCACAAATTTCCTTTTCTTTTGTAGGCAGTGTGTATATGTTAAATATACCGCCACAGGACTTGCATATTCTTCTTCCGGAAAGCCTTTTTATTAGTACCTCTTCATCGAGTAAAAAGTTTATTATTTGAATATTTTTCAAGAAATTATCTAAAGCCTTAGCTTGATTGATATTTCTGGGGAATCCATCAAGAATAAGATTGTTTTGATTTTCAAGGGTATTAATTTTATCTTCAACGATTTTTATCGTGATTGAGTCGGGTACTAGTTGTCCACTTTCAACTGTTTTTTTGATTTCTTTCCCAAGAGGTGTAGAATTTGATATATTCTCTCTGAATAGATCTCCTGTTGAAATATGATAATAGTTAAGTTTACTTGAGAGGATCTTGGCAATTGTACCTTTTCCAGAACCTGGGGGCCCTAAAAGAACAAGTTTCATATATAACTCCTATATTCTCTTATTTTTCTTTTTGGTGTTTATCTAAGAATATTTAACAAGAATTTAAGTCCAACAATTGTTCCAATTGCAGACCCAATGTTTACAAAAAATACTATTAGTAAAATTTTTGTAATTTTATTTTTAAAATATCCTTTTATGTTAACCAAGTCTTCTTGCAGTTTTTCAAAGTCTTTTATTTTTGGTTTGTTTATGTAAGCTTCAACAAGACCTGCAACCATGCCTGTTCCGATAAATGGGATTAAAGAGAATATTGGGGCACCAATTGATGCTGTTATTATCGTTATAATATTAGCTCTTAGTAAAAGAGCAGCAAGACCTGCAAATAAAGAGTTACATATTATCCAGGACTCTAAATTTTTGTATGTCAGATCAAATCCTTTAAAGTAAAATGAGCTTGCTATCAGTACAACAATTGAGATTGCTATAAAATAAGATATTAATTTACTCATCGAAAAAGCATTTTTAGGTATGATATTAAGAACGTCAATATTGATAATTTTTTTGTTTTCTTTAATTTTTCTTAAGTTTTCTGTTATTCCTTTTACGTGACCGGCGCCAACAACTGCAAGGATTGTTCCTGAACCTTCTAGTATTTTACTTGCTATAAATTCATCTCTCTCATCAATTAAAATTTTTTTTACAGTAGGAATTTCTTTTGCAAGTTCTTCCATCATATTTGAGAGAATGTCTTGTTCTTTAAGTTTTTCAATTTCATCTTGTGTTACTTTTATATCTGAGAAAGAAAATAGACTTGATATTATTTTGACTTTTTCAAAAATTGGAACACAGTTCCAGGCTCTCTTTAGAGTAATTTCAACTTTTCTATCTGCAAGTATCAATGGTATGTTATGCTCTTTAGCTTTTAAAATAGCTGTTTTCATCTCTTCGCCAGGATTAATACCTTGTTCTTTTGCTAATTTTTTTTGGAAATTACTCAAAATAATTTGTACTATTAACAAAAATGCTTTTCCTTGCTTTATTACTTTATATATATCCAAGTTACGCCACTTCTCGTTTTCATCTGTTTCTAGAACTGCATGGTATCGAGTCTCATCAAGTTCAACGGCAATAAAGTCTGGCTTTAATTTTTCAATTAAAATAGCTGTTTCTTGTGAACTTTTTTTTGATACATGTGCTGTTCCTAAGATATATATTTTATTATGAGCCATATTAAAAATGCTGACGTGTGAAAAATGATCATAGGTATTCTCTTTTTTAATGTCCAAAAGTTATCCTTGTTTTTAAAAATCTAACCATCAAGAAGGATGGCCTTTAATAATTTTATCACATGACTTATTGAAACTATATAGTCTATATTATTTTCTTCTATTGCTATTTTTGGCATTCCAAAAACTACTGAACTTTTCTCATCTTGTGCAATGGTTAATCCACCAGCTTTTTTAATTTCTCCAATTTCTCTAGAGCCATCACTTCCCATTCCAGTCATTATTAAAGCTATTGCTTTTTCTTTTACATTTTCTGATATTGATTTAAAGAGTACCCCGATGGAAGGTTTGTGACCGTTTACATTTTCAGCATCAAAAACTTCTGTTTTGTAGTTTCCATTTATTTTATTTATTCTTGTGTGGTATCCCCCAGAGCTTATGTATATGAATCCTTTTTGAAGTATTTCTTGATTAGTTGTTTCTTTTACAATTAAGTTGCAAATATTGTTAAGGTTTTTTGCAAATTCTGAGGTGAATCCTTTTGGCATATGTTGAACAATGACTATTGGAACAGGAAAATTATTAGGAATTTCTGGTAGTATTTTCTTTAGTGCTGCAGGTCCACCTGTAGATATTCCAATAACAACTATTTCGAATTTTTTACTTTTCAATTTTTTTAAATCTTTTTCATTTATTATTGCTTCTTTATTATAATGTTTATTCTCAATTTTTTCTTTTTTAATTATTAAATTTTCATCTGTTAGTTTTATTGTATTTGAATTTTTTTCTTTCTCATTTTTATCTGTAAAGGATTTATTTGTTTTAACTTCTAAGTTAATATTCCTGATAATTTTGTTTTTTATAGTTTTGTTACCATAAACTGAGAGTAAATTAATCATTTTATCTTTTATACATTCTAATTTGTTATTAGTTTTTATTATGAAATCGTTAGCACCTTTTAAGAGTGCATTTTTTGCTATTTCTTGACATGATGATAGGATAACAACAGGAAGCTTGTCGATGATATTTTTCTTTTTGTTTATGAAAGCAATTTCTTTTATTGTTTCTGTTTCTAAACTAAGTAGTACTACATCTGGATGTTTTTTAAGTTTTTTAAGAGCAAAGTCACTGTTAGCTGCAGTGGCAATAACTTCAAGGTTTGAAGATGAGTTTATAATGTCTGATATGGCTTTTCTATTAATAGAAGAAGCTTCAATAATAAGCACATAAATTTTTATTTGCACTTTTGCTTTGCTCCTGTGGGTTTTTGTGCCAGATTATAATCTATATCTGCTTTGGAAATGAAACTTTTTGGGGGGGAGATTTGTATCATCTTTTTCGTATATTATAGCCCAAGATGTTCTTAAAAATTTAAAAGGAAGATTAAGACCAAAAAGTGATTCTGAGTGTCCAATAAATAAATAACTTTTACTAGCCATAGATGCGTAAAATTCTTTTAAAACCTTTATTTTAGATTTTTCATCAAAGTATATGAGTACATTTCGGCAGAAAACAACATCTATATTTGAAAAACCACTTTCAAAACTTAGATTATGATAGTCAAACCGTATGTGTTTTTTAATATCTTCTATTACGGTGTAACCATCATCCATGTGAGGTTTGATGTATTTTGTATATTGTGTTGGAATGTATTCGCATTTTTTTGTATTATAATGTCCTTCTTTTGCTTTCATTAGAGACTTTAAACTTAAATCGGAAGCAATAATAGTGAAGTCAAAATTTTTTGGGAGATTAGATTTAAGAACGAATGCCAAAGAATATGGTTCTTCTCCTGTTGAGCATCCAGCAGACCATATAACAATTTTATTTTTGCTTTCTTGGTTTTTAATTTTTACTAAGTTTGGAATTACAAATTTTTCAAAAGTTGTAAAATGGGCTCTATTTCTAAAGAATTGTGTTAGGTTGGTTGTAACAAGATCTAAGAAGTATTTTTTTTGAAATTTATCAGAACTTATTAAGTCATATAGTTGTTTTGGGGTATTTATATTTTCAAGTTCTTGCATTGCAACATTAATACGCCCCTTTAACACAATTTCATTTTTTTCATCAAATCTGATCCCGCTGTTTTCGTATATAAAGTTACAAAATTTTAGAAGGAGTTCATTGCTAATATTTAACATTTGATAAGATCCAAGTTTGATAAATCTCTTCTTTATTAAATAGTATTACTTAATGATTGTAAATTGCTAGCTTATTTTACAATTTTCATAGAAAAATTGTAAAATAAGTGTTGATAGCTTTATTGAAACATTAATTCAGGTAATAGACTTGTGTATAAGTTTTTATTATATTTTTTATTAGTTTTAATGCTGGTAGCTTGTGGTAGCAAAAGGAAAGATTTAGTGAAAAAAGATGGGATATTTGCATTTATTAGTACAAATAAGGGCAATATAGAAATTGAACTTTACTATAAGGATGCACCTTTAACAGTCATGAATTTTGTTGGTCTTAGTGAAGGCGCTATTAAAAATTTTGTTACAAATCAGCCTTATTTTGAAAATATTATGTTTCATAGGGTTGTTGATGAGGTTGTTATTCAAACAGGAGATCCTACAGGAACGGGGACTGGAGGAGGGCCTGGTTATTTTTCCCCGATGAATTTAACAAAAGATTGAGTAGTCATAATGAGTCAGGAATTGTTTCTATGGCTAATTCGGGTCCTGACACCAATGGGAGTCAGTTTTTTATCACTCTTGCAGATAATCTTACTTATCTTGATTTTAAGCATTCAATTTTTGGTAAAGTAATTTCAGGGATGGATACGGTTCGAAGTATAAGTCAAGGAGATAAAATAGAAAGAATAAAGATTTATCGTGTTGGTGAGGATGCAAATGCTTTTAAGGTTAACAGTGAAGAATTTTTAAAATTAAAGCAAAGTTATGAGTCAAAGAAGGTTAATGAGACTAAAAAATATGTGGCCTCTCAGCTTGAGGTAATTGATCAAGATTACAAAGATTTTTAAAAGGATGAAAATAATATCTTATACAAGATAAATAAGCAAGGTAATGGTAGAAGTGTTAAAAGGGGCAATGTTGTAAGAGTAGACTATGGGGGTTTTTTGCTAAGCTGAGTAAAGTTTGACAGTTCAATTGACAGGGATGTGAATCAATAGAGTTTATGGTTGGGTGATGGGCAAGTGATTAAAGGTTGGAATTTAATGTTGTCAGATGTGTGCGAGGAAGAGGCGAGAGTAATAATAATTCCGCCAAATCTTGCCTATGGAGAGAGAAGCATTGGTGGAATTATAAAGGCAAATTCTTTTTTAAGATTTAATATTATTTTAAGGAAAATTAAGTAATGTTGAATCGAGTTTTTTTGGACAAAAATATTAAATTTGAGATTTATAGGAAATTTTTTCATGTTTCTACTTTAATTTTTTTGTTGTTTTATAAAGTAAATTTTTGGATAGGTATTGCATTTAGCTTATTTTTTATATTTGTATACTTAATTTTAGAAATATTTAGAATAATGAAAATAAATTTATTTTTTCTAAAGGGTATATCGGAAATAATATTAGAGTCTAGAGAGGTGTCTTCGTGCAAGGTTTCTTTTTCTCCAATATTTCTGGTGATGAGTATATTTTATACTTATTTTTTTATATCTGAGCCTTTTAGTTATATTGGGATATTTTCTGCATGTATTGGAGATGGACTTGCAAGTCTTTTGGGCAAAATGATTCCTTCTTTTAAACTTGTAAATGATAAAACATTCTCAGGTAGTGTTGTCGTTGTATTTTTGGTTTCGTTTATTGTTTTTTATTATTTTTTTCCTAACTTTGTGTTAGCATCAATTGTTGGAATTGGGGCTGTGCTTGTGGAGCTTTTTGATTTTAAGAAATACGATAACTTATTTTTATCTTTAGGTGTAGCAACTTTATCTTTTGTGTTAAATGAGTATAGTTTATAGCCAATAGAAGAAAAACTTCCCTGCTTCTCTTAAGTACATTGGAACTCCTATTAAGCTTGGTATGAAGGCGTAAGGTATTTCTATAGAATTGAGATAAATTCCCAATACTATTAGAAATATTGATATAAAGATTAAAAGGTAGTTCAAGTTTTTTTTCCTTGAGAATGCTACCAAAATGTTTATTGGTATTAGTAATGATGTTAAATCAACATAAAACCTATTATTTTCTGTTGGAAATAATAAATAATTTGTCTGGTCATAAGCGTTAATAGGTACTAATGAACTATAAAGCATTGAAAAAGTAAAAATTAAGTAAGTAGTATAAGTTATTGATTTTATTTGAAAGTCACATATGTATAGGCTTAGAAAAAATAAATTTAGCAATGAAAATATACTTATTAAGTGATAAAATTTCATGAAATAATAAAATTCTAGACTTAATGTGTGACTTAAGAGATAATGTTTTAAAATTGAAATAGGTTCAAGTATAAAAGAACAAATAAAACAATAAAAAAATACGAATTGTATGTTATTGGTTCTTTTATAGTTTATGTATGTCCAAATGGATCCTATGATGCCAGTGCTGAAAATGAAAAATTTATCTACTAAAATCAAGAAGTTCTCGTTATAGGTCTTAATAAGATAGAGGTAAAAGTTTATATTAAAATTTATGTAATATACGAATATTGATACAACAATTATTCCCAATATAGAGATTGTTGACAAGAAAATGTTTAATTTTGCAAAGAGTATTTTCATCAAAATTTCCAAGAATGTATGTCTTTTTTCATTTTAATTATTTTTTTTATTCCAGCATCAAGCTTTGCAAAGAAATCTATTTTAGTTTTTTTTTCAATTGTATTAACGTTCACAACATAATTTCTTAATTCTAAATCTTTGGCCTTTTTATTTGGGATGATGAAAGCCAATATGTCATAAGAGTTGTCATTATTTAATGATAGTATTATTTTATAGAAATTTTTTGGAATTAGAATCTTATTTTTTCCAATAAATCCCTTATTTTCTGTTAAAATTCCTGCACTAATAATATAAAGCTTTTCTTTTAAGATGGCCCATTTTCTAACTAATTTTTCAAGCTTAAGCCAGATTCCGGAGTTGAACTCTTTTTGTTGAGGTGATATGTTTGACAGAAAATATGTATCTATCATTGCATTCTTGGAAAAAGACATGTCAGCAGAACTGACAATATGCCCCCTGTCATACCCGCTTTTGATGTAGTCAGTTAACTTGGGAGCAATTCCTTTAATATCTTTATCTTCAAAAAATTTTTTACTTCGTTTGATTTTATTTTCTTTAACTAAAGTTAAGGCCAATTCGATCATTTCTCTTTTTAAGTGGTAAGCCGTCCATTCTGCCTGCCTTGCACTCTCTGCATATCCTAAAGAGTAGTATTTTTTATTTAGTATTTGAGTGGTAAGATAGCCTTTTGGTAAGAGATGCTCTTCTTTTAATTCGATTGAACTTTTAGGTCCGTAAATTTGCTCATTGAGTTTTTCTAAATAACTAGAAGCTATTTCTTTTATATTATTTAAGGTTTTTGGATTTTGATATAAAAATAAGAATACCAATAAAATTAATATGTAAAAGCAGAACAAAATTTTTATCTTTTTTTTCATAATTATATTTCTTTACTACATTTAAGATTATATCTAATATCAAAATCAAAAGAAACATTGAATGTATTAATAAATACTCAGTTTTTGAATATGTTATTGAATAATATATAGATTTTTTTGTATATCTTTCAAAAGATATATGGCTTTGTTACGTGATGTAATTTTTAATAAAGAATAAATTCTTTCTCTACTGAAGAAAAATCATTTTAATTTTTCTTTTAATAATGGGCTTTTTGTATTTCATTTAAAGAATGTAAACAAGTGTATATTAATATAAAATAAATTGAAAATAAAGAAAAATTAAAATCAAGGGTTATGATTTGCCACTATGATAGAATTAAGTTGAGTATTTAAGGGGGTTAAAGGTTATATTGTAGAGTTTTTCAAAAAAGAACTCATTTTTATATCTAATGAAATAAATTTCAAGGAAGAAACAATTGATTTTTTAGTTGAGCAAGTAAGTAAGTAGGGTTATATACATAATAGGAATGAATTTATTCAGGGACTACTTGAGAGAAAAAATAGGAGATACATCTTGGGAAAATGGAGGTGCTATTCCTCATTTTATGGGAGATGTTATTAAGTCAAGTTTTATATCATTGCTTTATATATAAAGCAATGATATAAAGTGGTCTGATGATAATCCACCTATTAATTTAATATTTTTAATATATATGTCAAAAAGTCGTCCAAATAATGAATATATTAAGTCAATAGCTTTTATAGCTAATTTATTTGAAAGCAATGAGTTTAAAAATATTTTAAAAGTTTTAAATAGTCCTGATAAAATTTATTCTTATGTAAAAAATCTTGAAGAGAATTCTGCAGATAATGTTATAAGTGTTTCTAAGCCATGCAAAATAGTATATGTATGTGTGTTTTTTTTGTGGGAGTTGCACATACATATATTGCTGTTAAGAAGCTTGAAATTGAATCTAAGAGGCAAGGGTACAGCATTTAAGTTGAGACCCACAGGATTCTATTGGTATTAATAATACTTTAACAGAGTCAGATATTGAAAAGCTGCTGATGTTGTAATACTTGCAGTGGATAATGATATTAATGAGAGAGATTTGATGGAAAGAAAGTTTATAAGATTTCAACTACAAAGGCTATCAGTGATGTAGATAATGTTATCAGAGCATCGTTTGATGCTCCAATATTTAATTATAAAAATGTTAGTGCTGTTAAAGACAAGTTTGGTATAGATAAATTTACTTTTTATAAGTATTTAATGAGTGGTGTGTCTCCTATTGTTCCAATTGTAGCAAGTGGTGGTATTTTAATAGCTCTTGGTATATCCTTTTCAGGAGTTGGTGCTGATGGTTTAAATTTTGATAAGTATCCTTTTTATAAAAAAATTATAGATATTGGTGCTGTATCTTTTAGTATGATTGTTGCCAATACTTTCGGGTTTTATTGCTATAGCAATTGCTAATAAGCCGGAGTCTTGCACCTGGTCTTTTTTTGAGGTTGGGGGGGGTGCTTGCCAGAGATATTAAAGCAGGATTTCTAAGAGCAATATTGACGGGGTTTATGACAGGTTTATTGCTAGATGGATAGCAAAGTTTAAGGTTCCTGAATGGATTAGTCCCATGATGCCTATTTTATAGTTCCTTTAATAAGTACTGTTATGATTGGACTTTTTATGATTTATGGAGGTGTTTATATTGGGCAATTTATGACATTCCTTGAGGTTGGTCTTAAGTCACTTCAGACTAATTCAGAAATTTATGGCATTTTAAGTAAGTTATTGCTTGGATTAATACTTTGTGCAATGGTATCGATTGATATGGGAGGCCCTTTTAATAAAGTTGCATTCTTTTTTGGCGTTGGTATGATTCCTCCAGTTCCACAAATAATGTGCATGGTTGCATCAGCTATTCATGTTGCTCCTATGGCTATGGGTTTTGCTACTTTTATTATGCCTAAATTGTTTGAAGACGAAGAGCGAGAGTCTGGGAAAATAGCGTTTTTGTTTTCTTTTATTGGTATTAGTGAAGGCGCTATTCTTTTTGCTGCTAGTGTTCCTGTAAGAGTATTGCCTTCAATAGTGATTGGAGGTGCTGTTTCGAGTATAATTGCTGCATTCTTAGGTGTTGCAGATCATGCTCCCCACATGGAGTGCCCAATAGTTCTTCCTGTGGTTAATAACAAGTTGGGATTTATTATTGCAATGTTTGTTGGTATTGTGGTTGCAACGAGCTTGGTTATCTTTCTTAAGTCTTTAAAAATTAAGGAATTTAAATGAGAAGTGACAATACATTTTTAATGAAAAATGAAGTTAAAGAATATGATTGGGGGTGGAAACTAGTTTCATTCCTTTTCTTTTAGGACGAAGAGAAGATGGTTTACCTAAAGCTGAGATATGGCTTGGAGCATATAAGACATTTTCTAGTAAGATATTGGTTGATGGTCAATGCGTTTCTCTTTGTAATTTTTTAGAGCATCATAAAGAGTTTTGGGCAATGAGAATGAATTGTTTTTTTATTTAAGATTCTCTCAGTTCAAAGATCTTTATCAATTCAAATACATCCTTCAAAAGATATTACTTTAAAAGGTTGTAAACTTGAGAATGAAAATGGAATAGAAATTAATGATTTTAAAAGAGTTTATAAAGATATAAATCCAAAAATAGAACTTGTTTATGCTTTAAGTGACTTTTATGTCCTTAAGGGCTTTTTACCTCTCTTTGAAATCAAAAATATATATGGAAAGTTGAAATTGGATTTTCATTTTACAACGCATAATGAATTTATAAAGAATATATTTAGTTTGAAAAAGTTTGAAATTGAAGATGTCATTGATAAAGTGCAAATAAATTTATATTCTATAGATAGTTTTAGATCTTATTGGTTTAATGAGATTGATAGGGTTTATGGATCAGATATTGATCTTTTAGTGTTTTTAAGAATGCGTATTTTTAAATTAAATCCAGGTCAAGTGTTTTATATAAATAGTCAAGAAGTTTATGCTTATCTTAAAGGTGAGTGTCTTGAGCTTATGACTAATTCTGACAATATGATTAGGGCAGGTCTTACTGTTAGATACATTGACAAGGGGGAAATGCTTAGGTTTGGTAGGTTTGAAGAGGGAATATTTTCATTATTAAGGGGTGAAAACCTTGATGGTTTTAATGTGTTTAATCTTCCAGGTATTAATTTAAGTTTATTTCAAAGATATATAGATGGAAAGATTTATTTTAAAGAGATAGTGTAATGATATTGTTGGTTATGAATGGAGAAATTTATATCAACGATGACTTTTTTCTTCAAAAAGGAGAAAGCCTATTTGTAGGGGACTATAATGAAGGATTATTAATTCATGGGAATGGAGAAATTTTTGTTGCAATCTCTTTATAGCAAAATATTGATCTTTTGACTTAAGTAAGAATTCATTGTTTACATGAAAACTCTGATAAATCCGATTGCGAAAAATTTAAATCTCATTCCTTCGAATACTATTGTTGGTTTTGTGAGAAATATTGTTGAACCAACTGTGGAACAAATTTTAAGTCCTAATGATAAATTTTGTAGAATTTTATATTCTATTGATATGGGTAATCTGGTCGCTATTCCTATCCTTTCATAAGGAGAAGGTTGTGTAGTTCCAGGAACAGTTAAATTTGCTTGTGACCAGTCTGTGTCAATTCCGAAGCCCCCTCCAACTATTAAAGAATTTCCTATTTGTTGTTTGAAAATTAGATCGATTCCTATTAAAATGTAGGGGTGAAAATTTTCAGATTTGAAGTACAGAAAGCCTCCATATCCAAAATCTATGTCTATGTATGGGATCGAGATTAAAATGTTAACTAAAGGATTTCCAGTGCCTATTCCTGCTGCAAGTGCATAGGGGTTGCTTTTTGTTTCCATTAATTGGGGGGAGCTATATGGATTAGGTTGTTGTTTGGGAATAGGATTAGGTTTTTGTTTGGGAATAGGATTAGGTTTTTGTTTGGGAATAGGATTAGGTTGTTGTTTGGGAGTGGGATTAGGTTTTTGTTTGGGAATAGGATTAGGTTGTTGTTTGGGAATGAAATTATCATTGGTGGTGCAGGTTGTTCCGTTATCTTCTTGCTTGCATTTAATCGAATAAGCATTATTGGATTTAGAGAACGCAAAATAGTGTAAATTGAATATTAAAATTAATATAAATATTTTTTGATAGTTTTTTTTCATTAACTTTCCTTTATATGTATGCTTTTATGAATCCAAAACCAAAAAATCCGAACCTTATGCCTTCCATTGATGTAGGCTTAAATGTCATTGTGCCTCCAATTGTTGCTATAGCCTTGAACCCTATTACAACATTATTCAAAAAATAGTATTCCAATGTAATAGGAATTCTAAGTACAGTTCCCAATCTGTTATTAGTTGAGACTAGTGAAAATTCTTCTTGTTTATTTATACTATTTTCTGATTGTAGGTTCGCAGCATATTGTTCATTTGTTTTTATTTGAGACAAGTCAATGCCCAGACCAAGTCCACCGGTGATGATTGTATGTTGGTAAACTTCTTCTTTGAATAGGATGTCAGTTCCAAAAACAATATAAGGTGTGAAATTATTAGGATTTAGGCCATTAAAACCTCCATATCCAAGATCTATTTCTACGTATGGAAAATTAATGATAATATTAGTGATAGGATTTCCCATGCCAAGACCTATCCCAAATTTATTTTGGTTTTGTTTTTCATTTAGTATTTTGTTAAGAGCTGATGGATCAATTTTTGTTGCAAAAGATGGATTTACTAATGATAAAATCATAATCAATTTTAATAATGTTTTCATAAATTCTCCTTTAAACTTATGTTTTATTAGATGTGTATAATTCCTAGAATTATATTTTGTAAAGCGTGTGATATAAAGCGGTTTTTGGGTAGTCAATATTTCTATTATTTTTTTTGTTTTATCTGCTTTTAATATTAAGATTTGATTCATATCAATATGTTTTTGGCGATTTTGAGTCATAAAACTTAGCTTTGTTTTTTGTAGTTTGTGAAGTAATGTCAAATTTGGACTGATTTTTAAAATAACATAGGAAATTGATAACCTATTAACATTGGCAAAATGTATACCTAATTTTTTTTTAAAGTTGGTAGATAGAGGGTTGTTTATAACATTCTTGTAGCTATGTTTTAGTCTAAGTTTTTGGCGTAATAAATTTTTTCCTAATTTTTGCCATTATATGGTAGTTAAATATATATGTATTTTTCTACATATATATTGCAAAAATCTATTGTAAGGTACAATCATATTTTTTCAACTTATAAAGATAAGTATTAGAGCAAAGATTTGTATTAAAAATATATTTGACATATTTTTAATATAAATATAAATTTAAATATAGATTTCTCTTTCAAGTTATTCAGGTTATTTTTGTTCTTTGTTATGATTTTTACTGTTTTTTGTGATCTTTTTAAGATGTTTTTACTGTAGATTTCTTAGTTAGTGCTGTTGTTGTTTTTGTATGAGTTAAAAATGGCAGTGCTTAAATTAAAGATGTAAATAGTGGTGGCTAGATGATTATTATAAATAAAACAAATGCATTTTTTTGCTTTGCAAGGCAAATTGTGTTGTTTTTATGATTAGGATTTCTAAAATTTTTCAAAAAGGGTAAAGCTTATGGGTAATTTTATTTTTTCAAAAGAAGAAGACTTTTCGAAGTGGTATTTAGATATAGTGCAGAAGGCAAAGCTGGCTGATTATGGTCCTGTTAAAGGTTGTATGGTTATTATGCCTTATGGATATGCTATTTGGGAGAGAATTAGAAGAATACTTAATGACAATTTTGAAAAGACAGGACATGAGAATGCATATTTTCCATTGCTTATCCCTTATGAATTTTTGGAAAAAGAGAGAGAACATATTAAAGGATTTTCACCAGAACTTGCTGTTGTAACAACTGCTGGTGGGGAAGAATTATCAGAACCTTTGATTTTAAGGCCCACTTCTGAGACAGTTATTTGGAATATGTATAGTAAATGGATAAAATCTTATAGAGATTTGCCTGTTAAAATAAATCAATGGACAAATATTATTCGTTGGGAGAAAAGAACAAGACCATTTCTGCGTACCACTGAGTTTTTATGGCAGGAGGGGCATACTGCGCATGAGACTGAAAAGGAAGCCAAAGAAGAGACTTTATTTATTTTAAATCTTTATAAAAGGTTTATTGAGGACTATTTAGCTATTCCTGTATTTTGTGGTCAGAAGACCGAAATGGAAAAATTTGCAGGTGCTGTGTCTACTTACACACTTGAAGCATTAATGCAAGATAAAAAAGCTTTACAAGTGGGGACATCTCATTATTTGGGATTAAATTTTGCAGAGGCTTTTGATGTTAAGTTTCAGAATAAAAAAGGTGAAATGGATTATGTTTTTGCTACTAGTTGGGGAGTTTCAACTAGATTAATTGGAGCATTGATTATGGTTCATTCTGATAACAAGGGTTTGATATTGCCTCCAAAAATAGCACCAATTGAAATTATTATTGTTCCTATTTTTAAAGTAGATAATGAGGCAAATAAAAGAATTCTTGAATATTCAACTACTGTTTTTGATATTTTAAAGAGAGAGGGGTTTAGAGTTGAGATTGATAAAGATGTTAAGAATTCTCCGGGATTTAGATTTGCTGCTGCAGAACTTAAAGGAATTCCTATGCGAATTGAAATAGGATCTAATGATATTATAATGGACTGTGTCACTGTTGCAAGAAGAGACAAAGATAAAAATTCTAAGTATCAAGTATCAATGAAAGAGTTATTATCGAAAATGAGATGTGAACTTGAAAATATGCAGTCTGAATTGTTTAATAGAGCATTAGAATTTAGGAATTTGAATACCAAAGAAATTATTGGATTTAAAGAGAATGATTATGATACTTTTAAGACTTATATTAATAACCATTTAGGATTTGTGCTTTCTTCATGGTGTGGAAGTGAAGTTTGTGAAGAAGGGATTAAAAATGATACAAAAGCTACAATACGATGCATTCCTGAAGAATTCCAAAATAGATCTTTAAATAACTTGACTTGTATTTATTGTAATGGAGTGGTCAAGTATCTTGTTTTATTTGCACGGTCTTACTAATATTTATTTCATTTAAAGACTACTTTAAGTATCTTGTAGTTCATTGAAGTCTATTATGTACATTATTGCTATATTAGATGTGAAGTCTATCATTAAAGCTAGGGATGTTAAGATTGGAATTATTGGAGTTATATTAGAGTAACTGAGTTCAATTCCTTTTGTATAAGTTGAACATAGCATTGTAATTATGTAAATTAAACTGTTTGGTACGTGTGGGAATGCGAAAATAAAAAGAAATGTTAATATACTCATATAACTTATTTCATAAATTGATATGGGCAAGCTAGAGTAAGATTTTAAAATAATAAAAAATGAAATTGTTGCGATAAAAATTGTTCCAGATTTAGAAATAAAGTTGATTATTGGTATATTGGTGATTATTGATTTTTTTATGTTCATTCTTTCATTTTTAATATCTTCTATTAAAACAGAGTAAGGAGCATAAGAGTCCATTGTAAAACCTGCAAATATTATATTTTGGATGGATATTAATATGTTTTTGTATACGAGTTTAAAATTTTTGGTTAATTGATAGCTAATCATTGGAATTATTATTAGAATAATGATTATTGTCCATGATGAAAAAAATATTATGCTGTTTATGTAGTATTGATAGTTTTTGAAATTTTTTAAGTTTGTAGTGTATGCTGCTGTAATGAAAATAATTCCAAAATTTAGTATTTTTACAACTATTCCGTTTGCATTGTAAAAAAGATTTGAGGTGCTTAATATAAGCTCTCTAGCAATTCTTCCCTTTTGTTTTGCGTAATAAAAACTAATTCCAATAATTATTGAAATAATGTAAATGCTTAAAAGATTTGGGTTGTTGTTTGTAAGTATTGTGAAGATGTTTTTTGGGAAAAATGTTTCAAGAAATGCTGCTTTATCAAATATATATAGATTTGGAATATTTTTGTCTAATATTGGAATTCTTTGTGGTATGTATATTGTTGCAGCTACAATGGATACAATTACTCCTATTGTATTAATTAAAATTCCATAGTAGATGGTTTTCACAATCAATTTTCTGAATTTTTTATTATCAATAATATTTTCTATGCCAAGTGGAATTGAAAATATTAAAAAAGGAATTAAGGAAAAGTATGCCAACCTTATGAAGATATGTGATAGTGTGTTATAGGCTTCAGAGGGAAGAAATAATCCAAGCAATATTCCAATGGGTATGGTTAGAAAAAATTTGACTTTTGTATTCATAAATTGTTCCTTTGCGAGTTTTAAAAATAGTCTTTATAGCATAATAAATCTTACTAGATTTTTTGGTAAATATGAAATTTTAGTATGATTTCTCAATAAAATATTTATAATATGTAATTCCCTGAGATTAGTATTTTGGAAGAACATGATAAGTTTTTATCGATTGTTATTGTAAAATCTTGTCTTAATGATAAAATATTGGTTTTAGTCTTTACATGGAATTTTAGATTACATAGACTGTAATGAGTGCCATAAGGTAACAAAGTTATTAAATATAGACAAAATACATAAAAACCTTTTTTAAAAGAATAAAAATGTTGATATGTTATATGGGTACTAATTGCTTTATATTATTTTGTATTTTTTTAGAATATTTTTTAAATTTTTATTTTTTAAATTTTTCATTTCTTTTTTATATTCATCTTTAATATAGGCATTTTTTTTAAGTAGTAATTCGATTAAATCAATATTTTCAATTTCTATTGCAGCTTGTGTAGGTGTTTTTCCATTTTTAAGGGTAAAACTTAAGTCAGCTCCTTTGTCTTTTAAGAAATTGAATATTTTTTCATTATTTAGGTATATTGCCCAAAATATTGATGGATATTTTGTTTCATCTATTCTGTTAATGTTAATTCCATAGTCTATTAATATTTTTGTGGTTTGAAAATCGTTATTGATTATTGAAATTGATAGTGGAGATATTTTGTATTGAAAATTTATTTCTGCGGAGAGATTTAGAGCTATTAGAGTCCCTTTTGTGTTTTTGAAATATACAGATGTGATGAAAAATTCATTTTTTATTTTTTGTAACTCTTTTAAGATATTATTATCATTTAAGTTTATTGATTTTACAAAGTTGTCTAGCTTTTCTTTATTTGTGGTGTATTCTTTATTATTAAGATAATAAATTGTTTTTGATAATTCTTTTATTATTTTTATGTTTTCATTTGCATTTAAAGACATAATAAATTGTGTGAATAGTAATATGAGAATTATTTTCATTGCTTTTACCCTTGAAATATTTTTTGGATTCTTATAGGTATATTTTGATTAATCTGAATATTATTAAATAATATGATCGCAATTTTATCCTTGTCATCAATTATGACTGAACTATTTTCGACATTTTTTGGAGATGTGAATATTAGTTGTAAGGCATTGTTAGTATAATCTAGTAAACAGAAATATTCTTTTCCTTCATTATTGATCAATTTGATAGCGTTTTTATATGAAATTTGTAAGTTTGGACTAATTCCGATTATTTCAAACGTTCCAGAACTTGGTAGATTATAAATTTTTTTGTCTATTTCCCAAACAAAAGTTTTGTCTTCTTTAAATCTAATATTTCCATATTGTGTATTTAGTAATGTTCCGTAAGATGTTAGTTTATTTATTAGATTTTGATTTTGTTCTTCTGCTTCAAGAATAATTTTTGCAATATTTTGCTCAATAGTCACGAATCTTGCTTCAATGTTGTGTTCTTTAACTTTTATGGTTGACTTGTAATAATTTTGAGTTTCTTTTGTTAGGAGAATAAAATCTTTCTCTGAAGTTTTAGATCTGAATAGAAATCCATTCGGTTTTACCTCATCAATAATGTCAAATTTGAAAGATAGACTTAATTCGGGTATATTGATTTTTATTTCATTTTTAGGAGTAAAAAACAATCCATAGTCTTTTCTTAGTAGGTTGGTATCATACATTTTATGAGCAATCATTTTTTCATAATACATTGGTCTTAAGTGTTTAATACTTTTAAATGTATTGATTACTTCATTTTGTGAGGTTTGATCTAGTGTATTTGTAAATATTGTGCCTGTAATATTATCGAAAGTTTCGAGTGCGTAGTCAAAGACATAACCTTTGTATCCATCTTTTGTCAAGGCGTATAACCATCTTCCTTTAAGTGAGCCTGCGTCTGTTTCTTTTCCAACGTTTATTATTTTCAAGACAGCTTCTTTTGGAATTCTATATATTATGTTTTCTCTATAGCTGTCTGGCGAGGTTCTAAGAGGAAGGAGATCTTTTTTACTGATCGCATACTTATTTATATATGGTTGAATGCTTAGTCTAAATTTTTCTGCTTCTTTTTTTGTTTGAAACTCTTCTATTGTAAATTTATATACTATAAATTTTATTCCATTATAGTTTATTGTTATTGTTTTTTTTTCTTGATTGATATCTTCTATTGTAACAATTGAGCCATTTGGAAGTTTTTCTCTATTGTTTGAATCTAGAACAATACCATATTTATTATTTTCATAATAACAAGATAGAAATAATATGAGTAATAAAATAATGTATATTAATTTTTTATTCATGCTAAATCCTGATAGTTTTTGTTGACTTTAAGATGTGTTTTGTTATACATGCCCTTTATTATATAATAAAGACAATGAGGTTATTAATTCAAGTATTTGGACTGATACTGGTTTTTAGCTGTTATAGAACTAAGCATAGCGAAATTCAAAATCTCATGGGTCTTTTAGAAGAGTCAGGTAAAAAGGATTTAGATAGATTTATTATTGTTGATAGAATAGTTGATATTCGTATGCGCAATAAAGATTATAAAAGTGCTTTGAGGTCTGTCAATCAAGGAATCGCTAATGATATTGGTAAGGAATATTATCCTTTGTATTTTTATTTGATGGGTAATATATATTCTTTTATTAAGGAAGACTTAGTGGCTTTTACCTATTACAGGTATGTTGTTGATAATTTTAATGATTATATTTACGAGAATAGCTCTGTAAAAATAGATATTGCAAAAAGAGTTATCAATTTAAATATTAATGCTGACTACAAAATACGTTATTATAAACTGTTGCTTGATGCTAATGCTGATAGTCTTACTAATGCAGATAAGGGCAATTATTATTACAATCTTGCTCTAATTTTAGAGAGTATCCAAAATTATGATGAAGCGTATTTTTATTATAAAAAGTTTCTTTTAATACCAAGGGCAGATTTAAGAATAGATTCAATAGACTATTCTGCTGTTGTTACTAAAGTTAATTATTATAATAATCCAGACTTTATAATTTATAGGAATTTGAATGATCTGATTAATGATATTAAGAGATATATTTTTTCTGGAAATACTGCAAAATTATTAAGCATAAGGGACAAACATAATTTTTTTATTCAAAGTTGGGATCAAAGGGGTGGCAAAGGTAATTCAATTAATACAGATAGTTTTTTAACAACAATGATTAAACTTGGAAGTAAGCGAAAAAATGGAATACAGTTTGCAAGTCGTTTTGAGGCTGATTCTAGCAATGATATATCTTATCTTGGTTCTAGTGGTTGGGAGCATATTTGGGAATGGTATTTTGTCTTTAAAAAAATTTCTTATCCAAAAGATCCAGAAATTAATAATGGTTGGGCTTGGATAGGAGTTTATTTAGGTAAAAAGTAAGGAGATTTAATTTGAATTTACTTAATAGTCTTTTTAGTTTTTTATTTTTACTTTATTCTAATGTTTCTGTTATAAAAGATTCTCTATTTAAGTCTAGTATAAAGAGGACAATTGATTGGGATACAAAGCACGTTTATTTTGATATTACCAAGCCAGTGGATGAGGATAAATTTGATAGAGCTGGGCTTGATGATTCTACTTCTAGATTAATATTTAGCATTAATGATTTTAAGGATACTTTAATAAGACAGTCTCTTTTTGAAATGGTAATTGATTCTGATCATACTTTTGAAGATTATTTTAACTCAGATCCCCATTTGATACTTTATTTTTCAGGACTTGATAGCATTTTAAAAAGGGGATATACTAAGCACTCAGAGGATTTAAAAAGCATAACCATTAGATATGAACTTTGTCTTTTTCCTGATTTTATTAACTTATTTTTATCCCATAGTAAGCCTTATAGAGCTTTTTATCCATTGGTGAATACAAGTGTTGAGCAGCTTGCTTATACTGGGATTATTGTTTATGCTGGTGATGATTATAAGTCTTCTTCAGGCGCTGTTGTGCAATTAATGAATGCTTTCTTTATTAAGATTTATGATGAAAATATTAAGCTTTATTTTGATAAAAGCATGGTTGAGCCAGCTGCACTTAGAAAATGGGGAATGCTTGAATATACAAATGATATCTCTTATAAAGATAAGGGTAGAATTGGGGATTATCCTTTAAGGTTGATTGCTAAAGGGATTTATGGTAAAAATAATTCAGATATCATACTTGATGAATATTCTATTAATAAGATATTTTCAAATAAGAATAATGTTAATCTTTTAAGAGAAGGGAAGCTTGTCATTATTAAATGAGAGCCTAGAAATATAATTTAAGAAGGGCTTGTCTTTTTTCAGAGAATAAATTAGTATGGTATAAGGGATTGTTATAAAGGGAAATGATGCCCTTATAGCTCAGGTGGTAGAGCACCACCATGGTAAGGTGGCGGTCATCGGTTCAAATCCGATTGAGGGCTTTTTATATTCAGGAGTGTTATTTATGGGCAAGAAGAAGGGCAAAGGTGCCATTGAGCTTATAGCTTTGGTGTGTGAAGAAACAGGAATTAGAAATTATACTACTACTAAAAATAGGCGTAATAAGCAAGAGAAATTAGAATTAATGAAGTATTGTCCAGTTCTCAGGAAGCATACTCTTCATAAAGAAGGCAAGATAAAATAATTATAAAGTTTATAGGTCAGTAGTTTTAAATGGTAAAACAGCGGTCTCCAAAACCGCATGTTGGGGGTTCGAGTCCCTCCTGGCCTGTGGTTTGGTATTTAAAGAGAGGCTTTTAAGTGTTTAAATTTATTAAAGAAAGCGTTTTGGAACTTAAAAAAATAACATGGCCTAAGTACAGTGAAGTGATAGGCAGTGGAAAGCAAGTTTTTTGGTTGGTTTTTTTTATTTCAATTTTTTTAGGTATAGTGGATTATATTATGTATCTTGCTATAACTTATGTATTTTAAGGAAAGATTATGTCCAGGGCCTGGTATGTATTGCAGACTTTTTCTCAATATGAAAAGAAGATTGAACAAGAGATAAGACTTTTGATTGATGAAGGTATTTTTGGTAGTAATGTTTTAGATGTTAAAGCTCCTATTGAAAGGGTAGAGGAGATAAGAAATGGAAAAAAGCGGATAAGAGAAAGAAAGATTTGGCCAGGTTATATTCTTATTGAGCTAGATCTTCCTGAACAAGAGTGGAAAAGCACAGTTGCTGATATTATTAAGATTCCAGGTGTTGTAAGTTTTGTAGGAACTAATAAAGAGCAAAAACCTCTTCCAATTAGTGATGAAGAAGTTAAGAGTGTCTTTATGCTGGCTGGAGAAATTAAGGCAGATAAGTCTATTTTCATACTTTATGATTTTGAAGAAGGTGAGAGAGTTAGGATTAAGGGAGGGCCTTTTGATTCTTTTGAGGGTGTTATTGGGTCTATTGATTATGAGAAAAAAAAGCTGAAGGTTGCAGTTCAAATCTTTGGAAGATCAACTCCTGTTGAAGTTGATTTTCAGCATATAGAGAAAATTTAATGATTAATTATATGTTAATGGGAGCTTAAAAGGCGTTTTTACCATAAGGAGTTTTTATGTCTGATATATCTAAGAAGAAAAAAGAGATTGCTTGGGTCAAGCTTCAAATTCCGGCTGCTCAAGCCGCTCCAGGAGCTAAAATAGGGCAGGCCCTTGGACCTCATGGTGTTAGTGGACCTCAATTTGTTAAAGAATTTAATGAAAGAACGGCTAAAATGGAAACGGGAGTTGTTGTTCCTGTCATTATAACTATTTACAGAGATAAAAGTTTTTCATTTGTTGTCAAGACTCCACCAGCTTCGGTTTTGATTAAAAAGGCTATTGGGATAGAGATAGGCTCTAAGAAGTCAAATACAGAGAAGGTTGGAACTATATCAAAGGAAAAGATCATGGAAATTGCAAAGGTCAAAATGCCTGATTTAAATGCAAAAACTGAGATGGCTGCATTTAAAATCATTGCAGGAAGTGCTCGTTCCATGGGTGTTGAGGTGGAAAAATAATGGCTAAGAGTGGAAAAAAATATATACAAGCTCTATCTAGGGTAGATAAGCGTAAATATTATAGCATAGATGATGCAATAAACTTATTGAAAGAGATTAAGTTTGTTAAGTTTGATGAAACTATAGATGCATCTGTTAATCTCAATTTGAAGAAGAATCATACAGTTAGAGACACAGTTGTTCTTCCAAATCAATTTATGAAAGAGAAGAGAATACTTGTGTTTGCAAAGGGTGTTAAAGCTGATGAGGCAAGAGAGTCTGGTGCTTCTTATGTTGGGGATGATGACCTTATTAATAAGATTAAAAGTGGGTTTAATGACTTTGATATTGTTGTTGCAACACCTGATATGATGAAGGATGTGGGAAAGCTTGGTCCTATTTTAGGTAAAAGAGGATTAATGCCAAATCCTAAGACACAAACTATTACAAATGACTTGAGAAGTGCAATAGCTAGTTTTAAGAGGGGTCGTACAGAGTTTAGGGCAAATAAAAATGGTGTTATTAATTTTTCTGTTGGTAAATCGTCTATGGATAATAAAAAGATAAAAGAGAATTATAATGAATTTATTAAGGAATTACTTAAGAAGCGACCAAGTGATTTAAAGGGTACTTTTGTGAATAGTGTTTATATGACATCTACCATGGGGCCTTCTGTAAAGATCGATTTTGTGTAGGAGTTGGATTATGGATGCAAAGATAAACCCTAAAAAGGTTGAAATGTTTAATTTGTTAAGAGAGTTTTTAAATAATAAGGATAATATTTTTTTCTTAGATTACAGGGGATTAACAGTAGCGGAGCTTACTGACTTGAGAAATAAAGTTGAAAAAGAGAAGGGTGAATTAAAGGTTGTAAAAAATAATATAATGAAGCGAGTTTTAAAAGATAAACATATAGATGGTCTTGATTCTTATCTTTTAGGTCCAACAGCTATTGTTACTGCTGTTGATGAAGCTAATGTTGTTGCAAAAATTTTTTATGAATTTGTTAAAACTACTACTCTAAAGGTTAAGGGAGGTTTTATTTTAGGAGAGATCTATGATGAGGCTAAACTTAATGCATATAGCAAACTTCCTACTAAGAAAGAGGCTATTTCTTTGTTTATAAGTGTGCTTAAGGCGCCAATTTCAAAACTTGCAAGGATTTTAAAGGCTGTATCTGATGTTAAGGTGTAATTAAAATGGTGTTAGTCTTAATAAAGTGCACATGCTATCACTGTTTGAAATAATAATGTAAGAGGAGTTAAGTTAATATGGCACTAAGTAAAGAAGATATTTTAACATGGCTTGAAGAGGCTAAAACATCTGAGGTTGTTGAGCTTATAGTAGCTATTGAGGAAAAATTTGGGGTTACTGCTGCTGCGGTTGCTGTTGCTGCGGGACCTAGTCCTTCAGGAGGTGGTACTGAGGAGCAGACAGAATTTGATGTAATGCTTGTATCTTTTGGAGATAGTAAGATCAATGTTATTAAAGAGGTAAGGGCTATTACTGGGCTTGGACTTGGAGAGGCTAAGACCTTAGTTGAAGCTGTTCCGAAAGCAGTTAAAGAAGGTATTTCAAAAGCAGATGCTGAGGAAATCAAAAAACGATTAGAAGCAGTTGGTGCAAAAGTTGAAATTAAGTAAAGCATTAAAAATATGCCAGATTTGTTATTCCACGTGTCATTTTAGTGGCATGTGGTGGTTTGTTGTGCCTTAAAAGGAGTCTTTTAATGATAAAAAGGGTTCATCTCGGACAAGGAAAAGTAGAAGAAATCTTAGACTTACCTAATTTAATCGAAATACAATTGAATTCTTATGAGAAATTTTTGCAGCTTAAGAGATTAAAAAATAATAAACCTTTGCTCAATGAAGGCCTTGAATCTGTTTTTAGGGATGTTTTTCCTATGAAAAGTAGCAATGGTGAGGTTGTGCTTGAATATGAGAAATACTACATTGACAATGATTCTATTAATTTTACTGAAAAGGAATGCAAAAGAAAGGGCCAAAGTTATGAGGCTGTGTTAAAGATAAGATTAAATTTGCAGTTTCTAACAACAGGAGAGATAAGACAAAAAGATGTTTATATGGGGACTATTCCTTTAATGACTGATAGAGGGACTTTTATTGTTAATGGTGCAGAAAGGGTAATTGTATCTCAAATTCACAGATCCCCTGGGGTTGTTTTTTACAAGGAAAAAGATTTATATTATGCTCGTATTATTCCTTATCGTGGTTCTTGGTTGGAATTTGAGATCGATTCAAAGAAAGATTACCTTTATGTTAAGATAGACAGGAAAAAAAGAATACTTGTTACTCTTTTCTTAAGAGCTTTGGGTCTTGATACTAGAGAAAAAATAATTGAAACTTTTTATAAAATTAAAAAAATTGAAGTAAATGAAGATACTAAAAGAGATATTACGGGTCAATACTTAGCGGTAGATGTTGATATAAAAGAAAATATGAGTTATCGGGCAGGAGATAAAATAACCTTGCAGGATATTGAAGATTTTCTACAAAATGGAGTAAAGGAGATAGATCTTATTGATTTTGATGGATATGACAGTGTTCCTGGAAAACATTTTATTAGTTCTAATATTATTTTGAATTGTTTTGAAAAGGAAGATGCTTATTTTCCTTTAAAAGATGGCGTTAAAGAACTTTCAAGAGAAGCTGTAATGCTTTCGGTTTATAGTATGCTTTTGCCTGGTGAGCCAATATCCATTGATAGTGCTGAGAATGATTTAAGGACTGTGTTTTTTTCAGAGAAGAGATATGATCTTGGTCATGTGGGGCGATATAAGCTTTCTAAAGAGTTCGGCCTTGATGACTTAACAACTTCCGTTCTTACTATGACAGATATAGTAAATACAATATCTCATCTTTTAAGAATATATGATGGACATGATGTTCTTGATGACATTGATCATCTTGGAAATAGAAGAGTTCGTTCTGTTGGTGAGTTGCTTACAAATATATATAAGGGAGCAATGTCTAGGGTAGAGAAAATTGCAAGGGATAGAATGTCTAATAAAGAGGTATTTAGTCTTAAACCTCAAGAATTAATAAGTGTTAAACCTATTGTTTCTGCTGTTAAAGAATTTTTTGCAACTAGTCAGCTTTCACAATTTATGGATCAAGTTAATCCCTTGGCTGAGTTGACACATAAAAGACGTCTTAATGCTTTGGGACCTGGAGGACTCTCAAGGGATCGTGCAGGTTTTGAAGTAAGGGATGTGCATTATACGCATTATGGTAGAATGTGTCCTATTGAGACCCCTGAGGGGCCAAATATTGGTCTTATTGTTTCTTTGGCTACTTATGCGAAGGTAAATGATTATGGGTTCTTAGAAACTCCTTATAGAAAGGTGATTAACGGCAAAGTTACTAATGAGATCAAGTATTTATCTGCAATTGATGAGGAAAAAAAGTGCATTGCTCAGGCAAACGCTGCTGTTAATTCTGAGGGTAATTATGTTAATGATTTAATTTCTGTTAGAGTTTCTGGTGATTATACTACAATGATTCCTGAAAATATTGATTATATGGATGTTTCACCTAGACAGTTGATTTCTGTTTCTTCAGCGTTAATACCTTTTCTTGAACATAATGATGCAAATCGAGCTCTTATGGGTTCAAATATGCAACGTCAAGCAGTTCCTTTATTATTTCCACAACCACCTATTGTTGGTACTGGTATGGAAAGAATAGTTGCAAAGGATTCTGGTGTTGTTGTTAAAGTGAAAAGAGCAGGTGTAGTTGTATTGGCAACAAGTAACAAAATAGTGATCAGGCCTGATGATGCTGCTGATGATAATGATTTAGATGAATATGAACTTGCAAAATATGAAAGAACAAACCAGGATACTTCTTTTAATCAGTCAGTTTTAGTTAAGGAAGGTCAAGTAGTTAGTAAGGGTGAAATAATTGCTGATGGACCTGCTACTAGATATGGAGAATTAGCACTTGGAAATAATTTGTTAGTTGGTTTTATTCCTTGGAACGGATTTAATTATGAAGATGCTATATTAATTTCTGATCGGATTGTAAAGGAAGACCTTTATACTTCAGTTCATATTAAAGAATTTAGTATTGAGGTAAGAGAAACCAAGCTTGGACCTGAAAAAGTTACAGCTGATATTCCCAATGTTAGTGGAAAGATACTAAGTAAGCTTGATGAAAATGGAATTGTAAGAATAGGAACGTATGTAAAGCCGGGTGATATCTTAATTGGTAAAGTAACGCCAAAGTCAGAGGGAGATATTACTCCTGAATTTAGGCTTTTGACATCTATTTTTGGTGAAAAGGCAAAAGATGTTAAGAATAATTCACTTAAAGTTCCACATGGTACAGAAGGTACTGTAATTGATGTTCAAAGAATCACCAAAGATGATGTTGGTAATCTTCCACCTGGTGTTGATGAAATACTTAAGGTTTATATTGCTAAGAAAAGGAAACTTAAAGAAGGGGATAAGATGGCAGGAAGACATGGCAATAAGGGTGTAGTTGCAAAGATTCTTCCAGTTGAGGATATGCCGTATCTTGCGGATGGAACTCCTCTTGATATATGTTTGAATCCTTTGGGAGTGCCATCTCGTATGAATATTGGACAATTAATGGAATCTCAGCTTGGTCTTGCTGGTAAATATCTTAATGAATATTATGATGTTCCTGTTTTTGAATCTGCTACAAATGAATGTATACAAGAAAAGTTAAAAAAGGCCGGCTTTAATGAAACGTCAAAAGAGATTTTATATGATGGATATACGGGGGAACCGTTTGAAAATGAGGTGATGGTTGGAATTATATATATGCTTAAGCTACATCATCTTGTTGACGATAAGATGCATGCAAGATCTACAGGACCCTATTCACTTGTGTCTCAGCAACCTCTTGGGGGAAAAGCTCAGTTTGGTGGGCAAAGGCTTGGAGAGATGGAAGTTTGGGCACTTGAAGCTTATGGAGCTGCTCATACCCTTCAAGAGCTCTTAACCGTAAAATCAGATGATATGTCAGGTAGAGTTAAGATATATGAAAATATTGTTAAAGGTATTCCTACCAATGTATCTGGAATTCCTGAATCTTTTAATGTTTTGATGCAGGAGTTAAGAGGGTTAGGATTTGATTTATCAATTTATGATGATAATGGCAATCAAATTCCTTTAACAGAAAAGGAAGAGGAATTGATTAATAAGGCTTAGGTTTTGAGGGTTTTATGAAAGAGATAAAAGATTTTGAAAAGATAAAAATAAAGATAGCATCTCCTGAACAGATTAGAAATTGGTCTTATGGAGAGGTTAAAAAATCTGAAACTATTAATTATAGAACTTTAAGACCTGAGAAAGATGGTCTTTTTTGCGAAAGAATTTTTGGAACGACAAAAGAATGGGAATGTTATTGTGGGAAATTTAAATCAATCAGGTATAAAGGCATTATCTGTGATCGTTGTAACGTTGAGGTAACTCATTTTAAAGTTAGACGTGAAAGGATGGGGCATATTGAGCTTTCAGCTCCTGTTGCTCATATTTGGTATTATAAATATATTCCTTCTAGAATTGGTCTTTTACTTGATATTACGGCTTCTAATTTGAATTCTATTCTTTATTATGAAAAATATATCGTAATTGAGCCAGGTGATACTGATCTTAAGAAAATGCAACTTTTAAATGAAGATGAATACTCTGAAGCAAAAGAGAGATATGGGATGTCTTTTAGTGCTTCAATGGGTGCTGAAGCAATTAAAACTTTACTTGAGAATCTTGATCTTGACGAACTTTCATCTAAGCTTAGACTTCAAATGATTGATAAAGATGATAAAACGGATAAAAAACTTTTAAGGCGTCTTGAGATTATTGAGAATTTTAAAGTTTCTGGTAATAAGCCATCATGGATGATTCTTGATGTTCTTCCTGTAATTCCACCAGAAATTAGACCAATGGTTCAGCTTGATGGAGGAAGATTTGCAACTTCTGATCTTAACGATCTTTATAGAAGAGTAATTAATAGGAATAATCGTTTAAGGAAGCTTTTATTGCTTAATGCGCCTGAGATTATTGTAAGAAATGAAAAAAGAATGTTACAAGAATCAGTAGATTCTCTTTTTGATAATTCACATAAAAGAAAGGTTGTTAAGGGCACATCCAATAGACCACTTAAATCTCTTTCTGATGCATTAAAGGGTAAACAAGGTAGATTTAGACAGAACCTTCTTGGGAAGAGAGTTGATTATTCGGGTCGTTCTGTCATTGTTGTTGGTCCTGAACTTAAGTTGCATCAGTGTGGTATTCCTGCAAAGATGGCGCTTGAGCTTTTTAAGCCATTTGTAATTAGAAAATTAATTGAGAGTGAATCTGTATTTAATATTAAAAGGGCAAAAAGTTTAATTGAACAAGAAGTAGATGAAGTATGGCAGATTTTAGATAATGTTATTAAAGAACATCCTGTACTTTTAAATCGAGCCCCAACACTTCACAGATTGGGAATACAAGCTTTTGAACCAGTTTTAGTTGAAGGCAAGGCAATCAAACTGCATCCTCTTGTTTGTCATGCTTATAATGCTGATTTTGATGGTGATCAGATGGCTGTACATGTTCCATTAACTCCTGCAGCACAGGCTGAGAGCTGGGCTTTAATGCTTTCAACTAATAATTTGTTAAATCCTGCAAATGGACATCCTATTGTATTTCCATCTCAAGATATTGTGTTAGGTCTTTATTACTTAACTATGGAGAGAAAAAATGTAGTTGGAGAAGGACGTAAATTCTCTAATTTAAATCATGTTCTTATTGCAATTAATAGTAAGTGTTTGAACTATAATGCAAGAATTTATGTAAAGGTTGATGGTGAATATGTAGAAACTACTGCAGGGCGTGTTGTGTTTAACGAAGCTTTGCCAGATAAAATTGCATTTGTAAACAAGACGCTTAGTGATTATGAATTACAGATTTTGATTTCTGAAGTTTATGTTGCTCATGGTTCCTCTATTGTAATTGAAATGTTAGATATTATTAAAGAGCTTGGATTTAAATATGCTACTAAATTTGGATGTACAATAAGTATGAGTGATATTATTGTACCTGAAGAGAAGAAAGCATATGTAGATAAGGCTAATAGAGAAATTGCAAAAATTCAAAATGATTATGCTAAAGGCGTTATTACTGGAGAAGAGAGATATAATAATGTTGTTTCTGTTTGGTCAAAAACAAATGAAGAACTTACTAATAGGATGATGGAGATTCTTAAAAAAGATAGAGATGGATTTAATGTAATTTATATGATGGCTGACTCTGGTGCTCGTGGGAGTAAAAATCAAATAAGACAACTTGCAGGGATGAGAGGATTAATGGCTAAAACATCTGGGGATATTATTGAGCTTCCAATTATTTCTAATTTTAAGGAAGGACTTTCTGTAATAGAGTTCTTTATTTCTACAAATGGTGCAAGAAAGGGACTTGCAGATACAGCTCTTAAGACGGCTGATGCTGGTTACTTAACGCGAAGATTGGTTGATATTGCTCAAGATGTTGTCGTTAGAACAGAAGATTGTGGAACTATTAATGGTATAAAGGTCGAAGCTTTAAAGAATGGTGAGGAAGTGGTTGAGCCTTTAAGAGAAAAAGTTGTTGGCAGTTATTCAATTGAAAGAATAAAAAATCCTATTACGGGTGAGATTATTTTAGATGTAAATGAAGAAGTTACGGAGGATAGGATAAAGTTATTAGAAACTGTTGGTATTGACAAGCTTGTTATTAGATCTGTTTTAACTTGTGAAGCTGAGCATGGAGTTTGTCAAAAATGTTATGGTCGAGATTTTTCAAATAATAAACCTGTTAATATTGGAGAGGCTGTTGGCATAATAGCTGCTCAGTCAATAGGTCAGCCTGGAACACAGCTTACCATGCGAACTTTTCATATTGGGGGAGTTGCACAGGCTGGTAGTGAGGATGATAAGATTTCGCTTAAAAATTCTTTTATTCTTAATGGAATAGAGGGATTTAATGTTCAGATTGATGGTGGGTTGCTCTTTACAAGAAAAGGAACTTTAAAAATAATAAATGTTATTTATGAAGAAGATATTAAGGATGTTAATGATCTTAAAGTCTTAGATTCTCAAAAGGTAATTAAGGGAATGCCTTTATTTACAAATAAGGAATGTGTTGATGTAATATCATCTTATATTGGTTATACTAAGATTAAAGATGATAAGCTTATGATTGTTTCTGAAGAACAAGAAATACCTGTAAAAGCTGGTACGAAACTTGAAATCAATGTGGGTGATTATGTTGAGGCTGGGCGTATAATTGGGACATTTGATCCTTTTGCAGAACCAATTATTGCTGAACTTGAAGGAAAAATTAAATTTAAAGATGTTATTTTAGGTACAACTCTTAAAGAAGAAATAAATCTTGAAACCGGGAATATTGAGAAGAGAATTACGGATCAAGTTTTTGAGTCTCTTGATCCTAGGATTTTAATTATTAATGACAGAGGGGTTGAGATTGCATCTTATGTTCTTCCTGGAGATGCTTATCTTCAAGTTGAAGATGGACAAGATGTTAATGTAGGAGATGTAATTGCTAAGCTTTCTAAGGGTTCTGAAAAAACTCAAGATATTACCGGTGGTCTTCCTAGGGTTAATGATTTGTTTGAGACAAGAATTCCAAAGAATTTGACAGAAATGGCTAAGGTAAGTGGAGTTGTTCAATTTAAGGCAATTCAGAAGGGTAAAAGACTCATTAATATTTTAGATGAGTATGGAGTTGAGCATAAACATTATATTCCTGCTGGTAAACATCTTTTAGTTAGGGATGGAGATATTGTTAAGGCTGGAGATATGCTTTGTGATGGAAGGATTAATCCTCATGATGTTCTTGAAATTCTTGGTGGAATTAGTTTGCAGGAGTTTTTATTAGCAGAAATTCAGGATGTTTATCGAAAGCAAGGTGTGAGTATTAATGATAAGCATATTGGTGTAATTATTAAACAAATGATGAAAAAAGTTAAAATTGTATCTGTGGGTGATACTAATTTTGTTTATAATCAAAAAGTAGATAAACATACTTTTTATGAGCAAAATAAAAGGGTAATTGAGCAAGGTGGTGAGCCTGCAGTAGCTAGCCCAATTCTTATTGGGATAACAAAGACATCTCTTAATATAGATTCGTTTATTTCAGCTGCTTCTTTCCAGGAAACAACTAAAGTTTTAACAGATGCTTCAATTGCGGGTAGTATTGATGATCTGAAAGGTCTTAAGGAAAATGTTGTAATTGGACATTTAATTCCTACCGGAACAGGTATGAATTTATATAAGAGAGTTAAGGTGAGGGAGAATTCAAGCTCTGAATTATAGCTTGAAAAGAAGTCATATATTTGATACCATTTTATTGGTAAAATTAGCAGAAGGGGAGCATGGATGCCTACAATCAATCAACTAATTAGAAAGCCAAGAAAGAGACGAAAGGAAGAAACATCATCTCTTGCGCTTCAAAATTGTCCTCAAAGAAGAGGAATTTGTACTCGTGTAATGACTGTTACACCTAGGAAACCTAATTCGGCTTTAAGAAAAGTAGCTCGTGTTAGGCTTTCAAATGGATTTGAGGTAACAGCTTATATTCCAGGGATTGGTCATAATTTACAAGAACACTCAGTTGTTCTTATCAGAGGAGGACGAGTTAAAGATTTGCCGGGTGTTAGGTATCATATTATTAGAGGGGCTAAGGATACACTTGGTGTTAATAATCGGAAGCAAAGTCGTTCTAAGTATGGTACTAAGAAACCAAAAGCTTAAGAGGTATAAATTGTATGTCAAGAAAGAGTAAAAAGATTAAGAAAAAAATCTTTAAAGATACTAAGTATGATTCTCGGATTATTGCTAAATTTGTCAATAGAATGATGTATGATGGAAAAAAGTCAATCAGTGAAGCTATAATGTATAGTTCAATTGATATGCTTTCAGAAAAAATTGAAGAGGGTGATAAAATTACTGCTTTTAATAAGGCATTGGAGAATGTTAAACCGTTGGTAGAGGTTAGAAGTAGAAGAGTTGGTGGTGCTACTTATCAAGTGCCAGTTGAAATTAGAGAAGAAAGGCGTGAGGCTTTGGCAATGAAGTGGATTATTGCAGCTGCTAGAAAATCGAGTGGAAAGTCAATGCAAGAGAAGTTAGCAAATGAGCTTGTTAATGCTTACAATGCAACAGGTGTTGCTTTTAAAAAGAAAGAGGATACTCACAGGATGGCAGAAGCAAATAGAGCTTTTACGCATTATAGATGGTAATAATAAAAAATTCTTGATACTTTTGTTTTGTGAATTTAGTTAATATATTTGTGGTAATAGGGGGTTAATGTATTTTAAGAAATGTTGTTTTATTTTTTTTTATCTTAGGTTGTGTAGGTTCGCAAAATAAAGTTTCACCGTCTGATACTATTTCTTTGATTGTTGATGGAACTTTTGATGATAGAGGTTTTAATGAGAGCTCTTCTAAGGCTATGGATAAAATTAAAGAAGAATTTGAGGTTAAAATGATTAAGAAAGAATCTAGAGTTTCTGATTATTTAGCAGATATGGGGGGATTGGAAGAAGCTGGTTCTAGATTAATTTGGGGAATTGGTTTTAAGTTTACAGATACGTTTTTACAAAAATCCATAGAAAATTCTGATATTAATTATGCTGTTATTGAGGGTGCTTACGCAAATGATGTTGAGTTACCTAAGAATTTGGTGAATGTAAAATTTAGGTCTGAGGAAGGAGCCTTTTTAGCAGGTTATCTTGCTGCTAAGATATCTAAGACGGGTAAAATTGGATTTTTAGGTGGAATGGATGTTGCAGTTGTTAATGCATTTAGATATGGATATGAATCTGGTGCTAAATATGCAAATAAGAATATTGAATTGAATTCTCAATATGTAGGGACATTTTCTGATCTTTCATTTGGACGTTCAATTGCAAGTAAGATGTATGCTTCTGGTGTTGATATTGTATTTTCAGCAGCAGGACTCTCAGGTCTTGGTGCTATTGAGGTTGCCAAAGAGCTTGGCGATGGACATTATATTATTGGAGTTGATCAGGATCAGTCATATCTTGCTCCTGAAAACATAATTATTTCATATGTTAAGAGAATTGATGCTGTTATTTTAGATTTGACAAGAGCTTATTTAGAGTTTGGAAAGTGGAATGGCGGCAAAGAATTGGAATTTGGACTTAGAGATGGAGTACTTGATTTACTTTTTAATAAGTTGATAAATTTAGATTTGATGAGTGATTATGATGGGTTTTCAGAAGTTAAAAATAAGATAATCAATAATGAGATTGAAGTTCCCAGAGATAAGAAATCTTATGATGCTTTTATTGTCAGTTTGATAAATAAGAGTTGAGTAATGGTGGGAGCTTTTATATGAATAAATTAATAGTGTTCATTTCTATTGTGTTGTCTTTTTTTGGATGTGCTAAAGAATCATCTAATTCTAGGTCTTTAAATAGGCCTGTAATTTCTTTAATGGTTGATGGAACTTTTGAGGACAAGTCATTTGGTGAGAGTGCTTGGAAGGGCATTCAAATTTTAAAAGAAGATTTTAAAGTTGATATTTTTGGAAAAACTTCATCAAGTATATCTTATGTTAGTGATTTAGAAGCTCTTAAGGATAAAGGTTCTAGCATTATTTGGGGAGTTGGTTATAAGCTTCAGGAAGCTATTGAGCAAGCCGCTTTACTTAATAGAGATATTAATTATGGGGCTATTGATATTATTTACAAAGATGGTGTAAATATTCCGGAAAATTTGCTTGGTCTTTCATTTAAAGTTGAAGAAGCTTCATTTTTGGCTGGTTATCTTGCTGCTCATACATCTAAGACAGGTAAAATTGGATTTGTAGGTGGAATTGAGAGTACAATTATCAATGCATTTAGGTACGGATATGAATCTGGTGTTAAATATGCAAATAAGGATATTAAGTTGGAATCTCAGTATGTGGGATCATTTGTGGATTTGTCTTTAGCTAGAACTATTGCTTTGAAAATGTATAAATATAATATTGATATTATATTTGTAGCAGCAGGACTTGCAGGTCTTGGAGTGATTGAAGTTGCAAAGGAACTTGGGATTGGGCATTATATTATTGGAGTTGATCAAGATCAGTCATACCTTGCCCCTGAGAATATTTTAACATCAGTTGTTAGAAATATTGGAAATTCTATTTGCGAAATAACAAAGAGTTATTTGGAAACAAATATTTTTGCTGGTGGAAGGATATTAGAATTAGGTCTTAAAGACGGTGCTGTGGGTATTGTTAAGAATAATGCCAAAATCGAGGAAAATATTATGATTAAGATTGAATCTATAGAAGATAAAATAGTTAGTGGAGATATTTTGGTGCCAAGTAATCTTGATAAGTATAAAAAATTTTTAGAGATTCATAATCTATTGAATTAATTCTTTATTGATAAACAAAACAATTCATTAATATTTGTAACCTAGTTTTATTTTTATTGATAGTTTGTTAAGGTATTTTTGTTTTAAAGTTTAAGACTATTGTAAATCTATTTAATTAGGAGAGGATAAAGTTTATTAAAAAATCAGTGAATGAAAGAATGTGTTATAGATATTTTTAGAGAACATAACATTACTGGTAATGATTTGTTTAGTGAGCTTATGAAAATTCAGAATAAGAGTTAATAGAGAGCTCATTATATCTTTGACTGAATACGAATTTGATTTATTTAATCTAAGGTTATAGAATTTTAATTAGATTGGTCTTAAGCGGAGATATGTGTGAGAAATTTATTCTTAGCTTTGTGCATTTTATGTTTTTCATGTTCTGGTTCTAAAGTAGATGGTAGACTTGCTAAAATTGCTGTATTAATTGATGGAACATTTGATGATAATGCTTTTAATGGAAGTGTTTGGAATGGTGTTAAGAAGTTAGAAAAGGAATTTGGATTAGAAATAGTTATGAAGGAATCTAGTTCAGATTCTTATTTATTTGATGTAAAATCATTAAAGGATAATGGTTCAAATTTTATCTGGTTAGTTGGATATAAGTTTAGTGATCTTGCTATTATTGTTGCTTCAGAAAATCCAGGGATCAAATATGCAATTATTGATCCTGTTTATAATAGGGATTTGATCATTCCTGAGAATCTGTCAGCTATAACTTTTAGATCCGAGGAATGTGCGTTTTTAGTAGGTTATATTGCAGCTAAAACATCTAAGACGGGCAAAATTGGATTTTTAGGTGGAGTTGATGATATAGTTGTTAATGCATTTAGGTATGGATATGAAGCGGGTGCTATGTATGCTAACAAGAATATCAGTATTGATAGTAAGTATATTGGTAGTTTTGTCGATACGTATACTGGAAAGAAAATGACAAATGAGATGTATGCAAATGGTGTAGACATTATTTATCATATTGCGGGATTAGTTGGACTTGGAATTATTGAGGCTGCCAAAGAGCTTGGGGATGGATATTATATTATTGGAGTTGGTCAAGATCAGTCACACCTTGCTCCTGAAAATGTTATTACGTCTTCAATTAAAGATATTGGAAGAGTTTTGAATATTGTTACTTCAAATTACTTAAGAACAAATATGTTTGAAGGTGGAAAGTTATTAAATTATGGATTAAAAGAAGGCTTTCTAGGTTTTGTTAAGAATCCTAAAGAGATTTCTTTTGAGCTTGAGAGAGAATTGGATCATATTTCTGAAATGATAATTAATGGGGATATTATTGTTCCAAATAATGAGAAGACTTATAATAGTTTTCTTAGGAAAGGAATTTTTAATTAATAATAATCTTAAATAATTATTTGGAAATATATTTGCATGTTTTTTGTATGCTAGTTTGGTTTTGGCTTTCCTTGTTTATTACTAATCTTTTTTGATTTTAGAGTGATAATCTGTTTTTACAATTTGTTTTAAACTGACTTACTTTGGGCTAACTTTAAAATTTTTAGTTTTCAATTCCCATTTTGTTATTATTATAATGTATAATAAATAGAAGTCGATTGATATTTGTTTTTCAGAGGTTTGAGCATTGAATAAGAGTGTATTTCCCAAAATTTATTATTATGATCAGGATTTTATTGATATTTATAATAAGAGTCTTTCTTGGATTCAAGACAAAATTGTTTTCTCTCAAGCTTTGGAAAAGAGTAAAAAGGATAAAAATTATTATTCTGAAAATCTTGGGTTTATAGATCAACTTCAAGCTTGTCTTTCAAGCTTTTTTCTTGTTTACAGTAATGGAGAGTATTCTCCCACATCCACTATTGATAAATTTTATGAACTTCAAGAGGCATCTGGTGCAATTAGGACTCGCTATGATCACAGTAATAATGTTGTTTACATAGAAGGTAATGATGATGGTATTGGATTGCCAATTTTTGCTTGGGTTGAATATAATTTATATCATAAAACGGGTAATAAGAAACGTATTTGTGATGTTTTGCCAATTCTTGATAGATATTATAAGTGGATAGAAAAAAAGTTTTTAAAATCAAACGGTCTTTATTCAATTGATATGAATAAAATTTTTTATAAAAATTCTCCCAGAGAAGATGCATATTATCCGATAGATTTTAATTCATTTCAGGTACATAGTGCATATTGTATTGCTAAGTTGGCAGACATACTAAATGATAAAAATTTATCACTCGAATATAAGAAAAGGTTTTTTTCTCTTAAAGCTAAGATTAATTCATTAATGTGGGATGAAAAAGATGGATTTTATTATGATCTGGACATGAATGAAAATATTATTAGGTGTAAAACAATAGTGGGATTTTTACCACTTCTTTCTGAAATTCCAAGTGAAGATAGAATAGAAAGAATGATTTTTTATTTAAAAAGTCATAAGCACTTTGGAACCCCAAATCCTTTTCCTACTCTTTCAGCTAATGATCCTCGGTTTAATTTAGATGGAAATGGGTATTATGGTTCTGTTTACACTTATATGAATTTTTTTGTTATTAAAGGGCTTGAATATTGTAGGCGTGCAAATATTGCAAGGGAATTTACCATAAGGCATTTGTATTATATATTAGATACTCTATTGCCTGATGGCAAAGTTAAAGGACATATTTGGGAGGCTTATAAGCCAATGAGAGAGGGGCCTGCATATTTGAATGTTGAGCAAAAGATTCTTCCAGAAAAAGATATTATTTGTTATCTTGCACTTTTTAGTATTAGTTTGATGATAGAAAATATTATTGGACTTACAATTAGTTTACCTGATAAAACAGTTTATTGGAATATTCCTGCTCTTGAGGTCATGGGAATAGAGAGTTTATCTCTTAAGAAGAATCAAACTACAATTATATGTAATAAGGGTAAGAGGGGATGGGAGATCAAAATGGAGTCAGAAAAACTTTACTACTTTACAATAAATATATTGAATAAAAAAGAAAAGACTCTACCTATACCTTCAGGTAGGTGTTCAATGCTTTTAGATAAGCTTTAATTAATAGGCAATTGTGACATTTATTCAGAGTTATAATCTTGGAGATGTTGATATGATAGATGTTGTATTTTTAAAAACCTTGCTTGAAAAGAGGAGATATTCTGAAATAAAGGAAGAACTTTTAAAATATGATGCTTTTGATATTAGTGAAACTCTGAAAAAACTTAATGGGTCTTATTTGATTTTGCTTTATAGGTTTCTTCCAAAGAAAGTTGCTGTTGAAGCTTTTTCTAACTTTGATCAAGTTACAAAAAACAAGTTGGCAAATTCTTTTACAAACAGAGAAATAAGAGAAATGATAGATGAGTTAAATCTTGATGATGTTATTGATCTTTTGGAAGAAGTGCCAGCAAATGTTGTGCAAAGATTTTTGGCAAGCTCTACTGAGGAAAATAGAGAAATTATTAATAAGTTTTTATCGTATAACGATAATTCTGCTGGGTCAATTGTAACAATAGAATATATTGAACTTAAAGATTATTTTAGTGTTGGAGAAGCTCTTGATTATATTAGAAAGGTGGCAAAAACCAAAGAAGACGTTTATACCTATTATATTACAGATGAAGAAAAACGGTTAAAAGGAGTTATTAAGATTGAAGATTTGATGTTGTCTGGCGATGACGTTGTGATTTCTTCAATAATGAAGAGTACCGGATTTTATATTGTGAAAGTTAGTGATGGAAAGGAAGATGTTGCTCTTCTTTTTCAGAATCATGATATTTCAAGTGTTCCTGTTGTTGATAATGAGGGGCGGATGATAGGAATCATAATTATCGATGATATTCTTGAAGTTATTCAGAATTTAAATACCGAGGATTTTCAGATAATGGCTGCGGTTACCCCTTTAGGCAAGTCTTATCTTGATACTTCCATTTTTGACATGACAAAAAATAGAATTGTTTGGCTTTTGATTCTTATGATATCTTCTACTCTGACTGCCACTATAATTACTAATTATCAAAATTTGGTTTTGTCTTTAGTCATTTTAACTAGCTTTATTCCACTTTTAATGGATACTTCAGGAAATGCTGGTTCTCAAGCATCTGCGTTAATCATTCGTGAACTTGCTCTTGGAACTCTTAAGGTAAAAGACTTTTTTAAAGTGTTACTTAAGGAAGTATGTGTTAGTATTTTAGTCGGCTCAATTCTTGCTAGTATTAATTTTATAAGAATTGTACTTTTTGTGATTCCTGGGCATGGTGAGAGGTTTAGAATAGCTTTTGTTGTTTCTTCATGTTTGATGATAGGTTTGATGGTAGCAAAAATATTGGGAGGTCTTTTACCCATTTTAGCCAAATTTGTAAGAATAGATCCAGCTTTAATGGCAGGACCTTTAATTACTACTATTGCTGATGTTATTACCTTGATTGCTTATTTTAATATAGCAAAATTAGTTCTGAACAATTATTTTTAGAGATATTAGTCTATTTCTAATATTGTGATTGAATAGGAGAAACTTTTGAGTGAATGTATTTTTTGCAAAATAGTAAAAGACGAGGTACCTTGTTATAAGGTTTATGAGGATGAGTTAGTTCTTGCTTTTCTTGATATTAATCCTTTAAATATTGGACATACGCTTGTTATTCCAAAACAACATAGCAATGATGCTTTGGATATGAGTGATGAATTTAATGGGCAAATATTGAGGGTTTGTAACAAAGTGGCTCTATCTTTAAAAAAGTTAGGGCCAAGTATTTGTAGAGGTATTAATATTTATACTGCAATTGGCTCTGATGCAGGACAGGTTATTTTTCATACTCATTTTCATGTAGTGCCAAGATTTAAAGGGGATAATTTTGGGTTTAAAAGAGGTAGTAATATTGAATTATCAGGAGATGAGCTTTTGGACTTGTCTAGAAAGATAAGTCATAATATTTAAAATCTGAAAAATATTGTTTTTGATTTCTATATAAGCTTTTGTCATGTCATAATACTTTATTCTAGAGGGTTTTCTTATAAAAGTTGATTGTGCAAGTATTTTTATTTATTATGCTTGATTAATTTGCATTTAATCACATTTTGGCATCATCAGACTACTTTATTAACTTCTTCCAAATGGTATGATGTTTATAAGTTGTAGGTATATGAATTTTTATTGTTCTTAAGGATATGTTAGATTTTCTTCTTTTATATTTCCCAATATTGCTAGATACCGATTAGATTCATATTTTGCCATGTTTAGATTGTGATCTTGGTGATTACCACATTCTTTTGCAGTTGCGCCTATAATATCTCCTTGAAAGTCAGCAATTTCATGGAAAAGCCAAGATATTAAATCAATAAGGTCTTTGCTTTCATAATTTCCTAAAATAATTAGATAAAATCCGGTTCTACACCCCATTGGTCCAAAGTATAGTATCTTATCTCCCCAGACTTTATTATTTCTTAGTAGTGTTGCTCCTATATGCTCAATTGTATGTATTTCTGCATGATTTATTACAGGTTCTCTATTGGGAGATTTCATTCTAATATCTACAGTAGTGAATGTTAAATGCTCAAATATATCTTTTCTTGAAATATATATGCCAGGTTTTAGTTTTGTATGATCGATTGTAAAGCTTGTTATTTTATTCATGTTTGAACTCCTTTTTTATTTTATCTACGAAATCTAATTTTTCCCATTCTAGTTCATTTTTTCCAAAGTGTCCGTATGTACATGTTTTAGAATAAATAGGTTCTCTTAATTTTAATTTTTTGATTATGCCATTGGGAGTTAGATCGAAGTTATTGAGGATAAAATTTAATATTTTTTTTTCATATTTGTTATCATTTATGCCTGTAGTTATTTTCACAGATACTGGTTCAGGGATCCCAATAGCATAAGCGAGTTGCATTTCAAATTCTTTAGAAATACCTGCTGCTACCATGTTCTTAGCAATATATCTTGCCATGTAAGCTGCTGATCTGTCAACTTTAGTAGCATCTTTGCCACTATAAGCGCCACCGCCATGTCTTGCGAAGCCACCATAACTATCAGCAATAATTTTTCTTCCTGTAAGACCTGTGTCTCCAGTAGGGCCTCCTATGACAAAATTACCTGAAGGATTAATGTAATATTTAATATCCTTATCAAGCATTGATTTGCTTTCAAGGGTAGGTCTTATAATCTTTTCAATGATTGTTTGCCTTAGGAAATTTTGAGGAATATCAGGATCATGTTGATGAGATACAACAATATTACTGATTTTAATGGGTGCTTTATTAGAATCATATTCGATGGTAACTTGGGATTTTGCATCAGGGCGTAGCCATTTAATTTCACCTGATTTTCGAAGTTTGCTGGCTTTTTGTAAAATTAAGTTAGCTAATTCATATGCTATGGGTAAGAAATTTTCAGTTTCATTGCATGCATAACCAAAAATTATTCCTTGATCCCCTGCTCCTATGTTTTTTGTGTTTTTTTTCTCAACTGCATTTGTAATATCCATTGACTGATGTCCAGTAGCATCAATTATTGTAGCAGACTTATAGTCAAGTCCATATTCTATATTTGTATATCCAATATTTTTTATTGTTTGTTTTGCAATTTCTTGTATATCTATGTATTTTTTTGCTTTGCTATTTATTTCTCCTGCTATGACTACTAAATTCTTTGAAACTAATGTTTCACATGCGACTTTCGCCATTTTGTCTTTTTTAAGTATTTCGTCAAGTATGGCATCAGAAATTTGATCTGCAATCTTGTCAGGATGTCCTTCAGATACAGCTTCAGATGTTAATGTTTGATTGTTATTGGTCATAAATATTATCACCTTATATGAGTTTAATGAGTTCTTTGACCATATTAGCTGCATTAATTGATGCAACTTGTAAGAACTTATTAAAGTCTATGTGATTGTCTTTGATGTTTGGTAAGTCAGATACAGAACGTGCAATAATGAAAGGTATCTTGAATGTGTGTGCTACTTGGGCAATCGCAGCACTTTCCATCTCTACAGCTAAAGCATCTGGGAAGTTGTTTTTAATTTGCTCTAGTTGTTTTTCATCTCCAATAAATTGATCACCTGTAAGTATTAGGCCAATGTGAGCGCTAACATTTTGAACTTTGTCTTCGATAATGTCAACAGTTTTTTTTAGTAGATTTTCATCTGGTTTGAATTTTTGTGGAAAGTTTGGTATTTGTCCTGGTTTATATCCGAATTTAGTTAAATTAAAATCATGAAATGCTGTCTCAGATGATATCACTATGTCTGCTATTTTAATATTTTCAGATTCTTTTATTCCACCAGCAGTTCCTGAGCTTATTATATGAGTGATTTTATATTTTGATATAATGTAGCTAGTCCAAATAGCAGCATTTACTTTACCAATACCAGTGGTTAAAGAAATTATTTTATGCCCTGAGATTTCTCCTTTATAAATTTTTTTCTTACCTAAATGATCACCCAATATAATTTCTTCTTTATCTTCAATAATATTATTTATTTCTATTGATTCTTCATCCATTGCAGATGTTATTAAAATCATGCTTTACTCCTATTTACATTTTTTCTAAACTATATTTTTTTAAAAGAAATTCTATTTCATCTTTTCTGAGTATTTTTTTAATGCCTGTTTCTGTTTTAGGGATGGACTTAACATAATTTTGATTTTTACTACAGGTTACAACTTTGTTGTCTTTTATTATATATTGTATGTATGGTGTATTAGTATTGGTTTCATTAATTTTTATTATTTTAGCAATTGATTTATCATTAAGTTCAACAATAAAGTCTAGAGGACATTGAGAGAGAACTTTAATTATTAGTTTTAAAACTCTTTTGTCAAATTTCTTATCAGCATCTTGTATTAATTCAATAAGAGATGCCCCAGAATTTAAGGCCTCTTTATATGTTCTATCTAAAAGTATTGCACTATATGCGCTAGCAGCACCTATTACATTAGACTCAATATTGATGTTTTCACTTTTAAGTTTATTGGGATATCCTGAACCATCTAAGTTTTCTTTATGAGTTAATATCGTCGAACAGATAGATTGCGAAAAATTAGTAGTTGATAGTATTTTATGGCCTAGTGTGGGATATTTTTTTATTACTTCAAATTCTTCATCACTTAGCTTTTCTTTTTTTTCACTTATCTTTAAGGGGATAAATAGGAAACCTATTTTGTGTAAAAGAGCTGCTGTGCAGAGTTCAACCATTTTATGATTGTTTAGATTCATTTCACTGCCAAGTGCCACGGTTAGTATTGCGGTATTGACTGGGTGAATAGTGTTGTAGTCGGATAATAGTTTTGGTATTTTGATGTATTTGATAAATGTTTTTTGATTTTTTTTATAAAACTCTATTACTTTTTTTACAGTTGGAAGAACGTCTTGATAGTAGATTTTTTTGTTTTTCTTGCAGGTTTCATATACTTCCTCTAAATTGCTTATTAGTATGTGATAACTAGCAATGGATTCTTTATCATATTCTACATTAATCAGTTTTTTTGCTTCTTGCATTGCTGACTCATTAAAGAAAGTTTTTTGCATTTTAAGAGCCTTTTTTAGACCCCATTTTTCAATTAGTTCAATGTTTTTAGGTTTTAAAAGTGAGTTTTCCGGCCATACTAAGAAATCTTTATCTATTATGTATGAAAAATTTTTTATATCTTTTTCTAGGTTGTCAAAGTTTTGCATTTTTATCCTTAAGCTTAAACTGAGTAATAACCATGTATAACATATTATTTATTAATTGTCTATCTATTTAGTATAATACTACATGTGTATATCAATTTTAAAACTGAGTTTTATTATAAGAGATTTTTGATGGTTGACAGAATACTTTTGATTTTTAATATTATATTTTTTTGTGCTTTTTTATTTTTTATGTATTTATTAGGAAATTTAAAATTTTCTAATTTTTTAGACTTTCTTTTCTTGCATTTTTATGTTATTTTAGCTTTGATTTTATTTATAGTTATTTTTAATACTATTTATTACAGATTTCTATATTCCAGGTTATATTTTATATTTAATGGAATAGAGGATACTTATATTTTTTTAAAGCTTAAGATAATTCGAAAGACGCTTAAGAGTGTGTTTGATATTTCTCTTCTTTTAAAAATAATTTTAGTTAAACAAGATAAAAAGAGTCTTGATGAACTTTTTTTTTATTTAAAAGATGCTAAATTAAATAATAAGACAATAGTAGAGCTTTATTCTGTATTTATTAGTTTGAGGGAAAGAAAAAAAGCTTCTAGTTTGATTGTAAATTATAGAGACAGTAAGAATAGATGGGTAAGATATTGTGTGGCACTTAATGCAATTTCTGATGAAGAGTGTGGGAAATTAAGTAATGAAATAGACTTTTTAAAAAAGTTTTTTTTAAGATTTGATCCTATTTTTACAGTTTATTTTTATTATTTATTGAAAAGCTCTAATTTGGAATGTCGGTTGATTGAAGAATATAGACTTAAGATTAGAGATAAATATTTTAAATATGAAGAGCAATTGAATGCTAAGCATACAAAATTGCTTAATTCAAACTTATTTTTTGTGGTATTTTACTATATATTTGATTTTTCAAAAAAAGATATTTTTTTATTAAAAGAGGTTATGTTTTGAATATAAGAGTTAGATATGCACCCTCTCCAACTGGGTTGCAGCATATTGGGGGAATTAGGACAGCTTTATTTAATTATTTTTTTTCCAAATCCTGTGGTGGGAAATTTTTGCTTAGAATAGAGGATACGGATCAAACTCGGTATTTTAAAGAAGCAGAAGAAGATCTGTATCAAAGTTTAAAGTGGCTTGGTATTGATTTTGATGAAGGGCCTACTTGTGGTGGTCCTTATGGACCTTATGTTCAGTCAAAAAGAACGGAAGTATATCAAAAATATGCTAAGAAATTAGTTGCATCAAATCATGCTTATTATTGTTATTGCACGCCTGAGAGACTAGAGAGAATTAGAAAGATTCAAATTGTTAATAAGATGTCAACAGGTTATGATAGACATTGTAGAAATTTAAGTGAAAGTGAAATTAAAGATGCTTTAAGTTTAGGAATAAGTCCTGTTATTAGATTTAAGATTCCTCTTGATGGGGAGACTTATTTTAATGACATCCTACTTGGTAAGGTTACATGGGCTAATAAGGATATTAATCCCGATCCTGTTATTCTTAAATCTGATGGACTTCCAACTTATCATCTTGCAAATGTTGTTGATGACCATTTAATGAAAGTTTCACATGTCTTAAGAGCTCAGGAGTGGCTTTCTTCTGGGTCCTTGCATGTTCTTCTTTATAATGCTTTTGGATGGGTTCCTCCCATTTATTGTCATCTTCCAATGGTAATGGGTAGTGATGGACAAAAATTAAGTAAGAGGCATGGTGCTACAGCTTTAAAACAATTTATTAATGATGGATATCTGCCGGAAGCTATTATTAATTATATTACTTTGCTTGGTTGGTCTTATGATGATAAGAGTGAATTTTTTACAAAAAAAGAACTTCAAAAGCTATTCTCTATTGATCGAATTAATAAATCTCCTGCTATTTTTGACTATCATAAATTAGATTTTTTTAATAGCTATTATATTAGGAAAAAAGAAGATGGCGAGCTAGCCAAGTTTTTGATTCCCTTTTTGCAAGAGGCAGGCTACCTTAAAGAAGATGTTAATTATTATGATGAGCAAAAATTGATACTTTTGATTCCTCTAATAAAGCCAAGAATTAGAAAGCTTAGTGAAGCTGTAACTATGCTTAAGTTTTTTTATGAGGATATTAAAACATGGAGCTTAGATGAGTTTTTAGGTAATAAAAAAACAGCGGGTGATATTTATTTGCTTTTAGAAAAGATTAAGCCAATTTTGGAAGGATTTGAAACAAGGATATTGTCTGAAAACGAAAAGATTTTTTATGATTTTGCTAATGCAAATAATCTAAAAATAGGAGAAGTTCTTCTTCCAATTAGAATTGCAGTTCTTGGCAGTAAGGTATCACCACCTCTTTTTGAATCTTTGAAATTACTTGGCAAGGTTAAGGTTTTTGATAGAATAAATCTAGCGCAGCAGTTTTTGCAGAGACACATAGTTTATAAACAATAAATAAGTTTGGAGATGTTTAATATGACTAAAATAGAAGATATTATTTCGCTTGCTAAGAGAAAAGGTTTTGTATTCCAATCCTCAGAAATTTATGGGGGTCTTTCAGGTGTATGGGATTATGGACCTTTGGGTATTGAGCTTAAGAAAAATATACAGAAAGAATGGTGGAAAGATATGGTTTATTTGCATGAGAATGTGGTAGGTCTAGATAGTTCTATTTTAATGAGGCCTGAGGTTTGGACAGCATCGGGACATGTTGAGAGTTTTTCAGAGTTATTAGTGGACTGTAAAAATTGTAAAAATAGATTTAGGACAGATTCTGTTGATTTGTCTAAAAATTGTCCTAATTGTAATACTATGGGTGCTTTTACATCTTCAAGAAGTTTTAATTTAATGTTTAAGACTAATATTGGGGCGGTTGAAAATAGTTCCAGTGAAATTTATTTAAGACCAGAGACTGCTCAGGGTATTTTTGTTAATTTTCGTAATGTATTAGATGCCACAAGACTTAAGGTTCCTTTTGGAATAGCTCAGGTTGGAAAGGCATTTAGGAATGAAATAATAGCAAAAAATTTTATATTTAGGACTTGTGAATTTGAACAAATGGAAATGCAATTTTTTGTACATCCTGATCAGATGAATGATTGGTATTATTATTGGAAGCAAAAAAGAATGAGTTTTTTTATTGAAGCTCTTGGAATAAAACCCAGGAAGCTTAGATTTAAAGAACATCAAGAGGACGAACTTGCTCATTATGCTAAGTCTGCAGTTGATATTGAGTATGAATTTCCATTTGGTTTTCAAGAAATTGAGGGAATTCATAATAGAGGTGATTATGATTTATCTCAGCATGCAAAGTTTTGTGGCAAACCTAAGTTGTTTGAATATCATGAATTAACGAGTGGTGAGAAATATGTGCCCTATGTTATTGAAACATCTATTGGACTTACAAGGAGTGTTTTAATGATTCTTTGTGATGCTTATGTGCATGAAGACCTTGATGGGGGGTTTAAAAGAATAGTTTTGCGTTTGCATCCTAAACTTGCTCCTTATAAAGTTGCAATACTTCCTCTTGTAAAGAAAGATGGACTTCCTGAGCTTGCTCGAAAAGTGTTTATGCAGCTTAGTGATGATTTTTACATGTTTTATGATGATAGTGGTACAATAGGTAAGCGTTACAGGCGTCAAGATGAAATCGGTACACCTTATTGTGTAACAATAGATTATGATACTATTGAAAGTAGGACAGTTACTTTAAGAGAGAGAGACAGTATGGCTCAAATAAGAATTTCTATTGATGACTTATATTCATATATTAGGACTGAAATTCTAAATTATAAAGGAGTTGCAAATAGATGAATCTTGCCTTAGAGATTTTGAAAAAAAGAGGATTCTTAAAACAGTGTACTAATTTGGAAGCTTTAAATGCCTTAATGGAGAATGCAAGGATAGTTTTTTATGTTGGTGTTGATGCCACCTCGACTTCTTTACATATTGGACATTTAATTCCTTTTATGGCAATGGCGCATCTTCAAAAACAAGGTCATATCCCAATTGCTCTAATTGGTGGTGGTACTACAAAGATAGGTGATCCTTCGGGTAAGGATACAATGCGAAAGATTTTATCAAAGGAAGATATAGAAAAAAATGTTAAGGTAATAAAAGAACAGTTGTTTAGAATAATAGATTTCAGTCAAGGATATGTTCTTAATAATGCAGAGTGGATTGATAATATTAATTATATTGAATTTTTAAGAGATATTGGGGTTCATTTTTCTGTTAATCGTATGTTGGGGTTTGAGACTTATAAAAGAAGATTGAATAATGGTCTTTCTTTTATTGAATTTAATTATCAACTTTTGCAATCGTATGATTTTTATATCTTAAGTAAGACTAAAAATTGTAATCTTCAAATTGGGGGCGATGATCAGTGGGGAAATATTGTACTAGGTGTTGATTTGGTTAGGAGAAAGTTAGGAACAGAGGTTTTTGGACTGACATTACCACTTATTACAAGAAGTGACGGCAAAAAGATGGGCAAATCGGAACAGGGTGCAGTTTATCTTGATTCAAAGCTTTACAGTGTTAATGACTTTTATCAATATTTTAGAAATGTTTCAGATTTGGATGTTAAGAAATTTTTATATCTGTTTACTTTTTTGGAAGATGACGAAATTGAGCGTATTTCAAGTTTTAAAGGAGCATTGTTAAATAAAGCAAAAGAGATATTAGCTTTTGAAATAACAAAGATTATCCATGGAGAGGATGCAGCTTTAAAGGCATCCTCAGCAGCTCAGGCAGCATTTAAAGGAGATGGAGGAAATAAAATGGATATTCCTTTCTTTAAAGTAGAATCACTTAGTTTAGATGGAGGAGGTATTTTGTTAATTGATCTGATGACTCTTTTAAAAGTTGTATCTAGTAAGTCAGAGGCTAGACGACTGATTAGTGCTGGAGGAGTTTATATAGATAAAGTAAGAATAGGAGATCAAAATTATTGCCTTAATAAGGATAATTTTACTAATGGTGAGATTGAACTTAGAGTTGGTAAGAAAAAAGTTTTGAGGGTTATTTTGTAGTTGGTGTTTCATGTATAACAGAAGAGCTTTAAATAATTTATTTTTTAAATCATTTCTGTTTTTTATGGAACGTAAGCATCTTATCTTTACCGAAGAGCATATTTTTTATAGTTTAATTAGCGATGAAAAAATTAAAGAATTGCTTAGTTTATGTACACTTGATTTTTATAGTTTTGATAAGATCTTGGAAGAATTTTTTAAGCAGCTTCCATTGAGAGATTCTGATATTTTAGATTATCTTTTTAAAATAAATGATTTGTATCAAGAGATAATAGATACTATTTTTTATTATAAAAAGCCTTATAGATTACAAGAGAAAGATTTATTATGGGTATTAATTAGAAAAAGAAAAAATACAATTTTAGATGCTTTATTGAAATCGGGTTTTAATCTAACTATTTTTGACAAGATGATTGAAGTTTATGATTATTTGGGTTCAGACTTAAATTTGGGATCTCTTGAGAATGAGAGATTGGGTTCATTTGATTTTTCTATTAAAGATATAAATGGAGACGAAGGTTTGGGTATTTTTGAAGAAGATTATTTTAAATTAGAGCAAAATGATGATTCATTGGGTAATAGTAATTTTGTTGAATATTTTTTAGTTAATGTTACTGTTAGTTTAGATCCATGTTTAAAAAAAAATCCCTTGATTGGTCGAGAAAAAGAGTTGTTTAAGTTGATTCAAGTTATGCTTCGCAGACATAAAAGTAATTTAATTGTATTTGGAGAGCCTGGAGTTGGAAAGACAATATTACTTCAAGGACTTGCTTATGTGATTAAAGTAGGCCAAGTACCTCAAGAATTAATAGGTTATGAAGTTTATTCTCTTGATATTGGAAGACTTATATCCGGGACTCGGTATAGAGGAGATCTTGAAGATAGAGTAAATAAAATTTTAGATTTCTTATATTTTAAAAAAAAAGTGATTCTTTTTATCGATGAAATTCATATGATAGTTGGAGCTGGTGCTACATCTTTTAGTAATATGGATGTTTCTAATTTATTGAAACCTATATTAACTTTAGGCAGAGTAAAATTTATTGGTGCTACTACTAAATATGAATATCAGAAGTTCTTTTTGAAAGATAAAGCTTTAATGAGGAGATTTCATAGCATAGAACTTAGAGAACCAAGTTTTGAGGATGCTTATCTTATTTTAAAAGGGACTAAAGAACAGTATGAGAAACATCACAATGTTGAATATACAGATGAAGCCCTATGGGCTTCAATTTCTATGTCTAAATATATTAAAGACAGATTTCTTCCCGATAAAGCTTTTGATCTCTTAGATGATCTTGGAGCTAAATTTAAGCTTGAGGGTAATAGGAAAGTGATAACTGGTGATGATATGAGAGACTTTGTTAAGTCCATGATTGGCTCTAATATTTTTAATTTTGATGATTATGATAATGAATTACTTATTAATCTGGAGAGTAAAATAAGGGAGCACATGATCATTGATGAAGAGCTTTTATCTGATTTGATATTAAACATAAAACTTTTAAGGATTAGATTTTTATTAAAAAATAACACTCTTGGTATTTTTATTTTAATGGGTTCCTCTGATATAAATAAGAGTAAACTTGTATCTATTTTATCAGAAGAGCTTAAGCTTCCTAAGCTTACTTTGGGAATGAGTGAGTATGGCGATTTTGATGGAATTAATCGATTAATAGGACCTGTATATGGAGCTGAGTTTTATGATGAACCTACTAAATTTTTTAAATTTTTGAGTAAATCATCAAGCTCAATTATTTTCCTAGCAGATTTTGACAAATCTCCAAAGAGAGTCATAGATTTTTTTTTTGAAGGATTTAATACTGGGAAACTTTTTGATAATTTTGGTAGAGGTGTGAGTTTGTCAGATAGTATAATAATAATGGATATTAATGTGGAACATGGAGAACTTAATGGTATTGGATTTAAAAATGAGACAGTAAATAGCAGGAACCTACTAGAAAAACGCTTTTCTAGTAGGTTCCTGGATTTAGTGGATCACATTTTTTTCTTTAGACCTTTAGATGGGAGTGATTTTAAAAGAGCTATTATTGAAGAGATGAATAATTTTGTTAAGATATTAAAGGCTGAAAAGGTTTATGTTTGTTTTGAGGAAAGCGTTATCAATTATTTGAAGGATAAGACTTATAAAAGTGGGTTTGGCATTAAGGGTGTGCGTAAGGTTGTGGTCAAGGAAATTGGAAGTTTATTGGTTAATGACATGATTTTAAAACGGTTTAAGGAGAATGATAAGGTTAGAGTTTATTTAGATGAGACGATTCAATATGAGTTATTATAACTTGTGATTATTAAGGAGTAAATATGCAAATATCTATCATTGGGTCAGGAGCTTGGGGAACCGCTATTGCTAAGGTTTTGGCAGGTAAATTTCAAGATAATATCTTATTGTGGTCTTTTGAAGAAGGTGTTAAAGATAGCATTAATAATGATCATGAAAATGTTAAATATTTAAAGGGCATTAAATTACCAGATAATTTGGTTGCAAGTTCTGACTTGCTTGACGTTGTAAGTTTATCTGACTATATTTTTATTGCCACTCCTTCCCTTTATACTTTAGACATTTTAAATAAATTAAGACATATGTGTTTTGCTAAAAAGCCTAATTTAGCAATACTTACAAAGGGTTTTATAACGATTGATGAAAAACCTCTTACAATTGTAGAGGTGGCAGAAAGCATTTTAAATGAATATAAAAATGAAATTACGTATATTTCTGGTCCAAGTCATGCTGAGGAAGTTGGACTTGGAATTATTACAGGACTTGTGGCTGCCAGTAAGAGCAGGGTGAATGCTTTTAAGTTTATTGATTTGTTTAGTGATACCTCCATTTCTATGTTTTATAGTAATGATGTTCTTGGTGTTCAGATAGCGTCAGCTTTGAAGAATATATTTGCAATTGCATTTGGAATTTTGGATGCATATAAAATTAAAAATCCTAATTTGATAGGTAGTAATACGGAATCTTTTTTATTCTCAGTTTCCTTAAGTGACATGAAAAATATTGCATGTAAGATTGGTACTTGTAGTGAGGAAACATTTTTTTTCTTGGCTGGCTCTGGAGATTTAGATGTTACTTGTCGAAGTATTTTTGGAAGGAATAGAAGATTTGGCAGTGAACTTGTGAGTAAAAATATTTTAGAAGGCTTGACAGATATAGATGATTTGATAAAAAATCTTCACAAGATTGGTTATTTGCCGGAGGGAATATTTGCTGCTAAAGAAGTTTTTTTGCTTTTTAGATCTTTGGGTAATAATTCAAATTATTCTAACTTAGCGAACATAGTTTATAAAATTTTAAATAAAGAGTTAATGCCTGAAGCAGTTATTGATTATATGAGAAATTTTAAAGTTTAGGACCTGTCTGGGGTCCTATTGTCCTTTTTTGTTCATCGTGTATATAATATTATTATAAACATCATCAATTATTTCAAAATTCATTACAATTTCTATGAATTCATTTGACTTAATTGCTCCTATGATATTTTGATTTTCTGTTAATTTTTCTCTTTTAACTAAGGAGCTGCTATCAACTAATATTTTTATTCTAGTAATATCTTTTTCTACTTGCTTAATATTTGCAATGCCTCCAAAGCATTCTAAGATATGTTTTGATGTTTTTATTGTTTTTTTATTCATATTTATCCTTTGAAAAAAACTTTATATGCCATATAAGAAGTGTATATGTCAAATTTAGAGGTTATTTCAAATGGTGAGTGCATACTGATTACTCCAGGTCCCATGTCTATTGTTCTTATGCCATAATGTGCTAAAAATTTTGCAACAGTTCCTCCACCACCTTCTTCCACTTTCCCAAGTGTAGCTACTTGCCAAGCTATGTTGTTTTTATTTAGCAAATTTCTAATATAAGATACAAGTTCAGCATCAGCATCACTTGCCATTATTTTGCCCCCGTGTCCTGTATATTTCATTATAGGTATTCCATATCCTAATTTGGGTGCATTTTGTTCATCATGAACAGATTTAAATAAGGGGTTTATTGCTCCGCAGACATCAGCGGATATGCTTTTTGAATTCCATAATACTTTTTGCACAAGAAGATTATTATATTTGTTTTTATCAAGTTTAAATATTATGTCTGATACAAAGTATTCGAGGTATCTTGAATTGAGTCCAGTTGATCCAGTTGAGCCAATCTCTTCTTTGTCGACTAAGAAACATACAGCGGTTTTGCTTGGAGTTTCTTCTAAATTTAGAATTGCTTCTAGTGATGTATAAGCACAAACTTTGTCATCTTGACCATAAGCTCCAATGAGTGCTCTGTCAAATCCTATGTCTTTTGCTTCCCCTGCTGGTACTATTTCTATTTCTGCTGAAATGAAGTCTTCTTCTTCTATTTTATATTTTTCTTTTATTAGCTTAAGAGTAGCAAATTTTACTTTTTCTTTTTCTTTAGTTTCAATAGGTAGGCTTCCGATTATGATTTTTAAGTTTTCGCCCTCAATAATTTCATCGGATTTTTTGTCTCTTTGTACTTTTCTGTCAAGATGCGGCAAGATATCAGGAATTACAAATACGGGATCATTTTTATCATCACCAATGTTAATCTCTATTTTTTCTCCGTTTTGAAAAAATACTATCCCTCGTATTGATAGAGGAAGAGATAACCATTGATATTTTTTGATTCCTCCATAATAATTTGTCTTAAGCAATGCTAATTCGCTCTCTTCAGTAATTGGTGATGGTTTTGCATCAAGTCTTGGTGAGTCTGTGTGTGATACAATGAAATTCATTCCATTTTCAATAGGTTCTTTTCCAATAAATATAAGAGCAACATTTTTATTGCGGCATGTATAAAAGATTTTATCTCCAGTTTTTAGTTCTTCTTTTTCACAGGCACTGATAAAATTTTGTTCCTTTGCCCTTTTTATAGCGTAGTTGGTAGCTTCTCGTTCGGTTTTAATTGTGCTTAGAAATTTTTTGTATTTTTGAGCAAATTCTAAAATATTATCTCTCTCTTTTTCGCTTAAAGAAATCCAAGGATTTTGTTTTGTCATTAAAATTCTTCCTCCCAATTATTTATTATAACATTCTATTCTTTTTAAAATTCAGTTTAACAATAACAAAAAACGGATTCTAAAGATTTATAAGTTTGATAGTAAAATTGTCTTTGTCATAAAATGTGTTTAAAGATTGCATGTATGGCTAGCTTGTCAGTTTTATTTTTTTCTAAAGTAACTTGATGGTTTGCATTAACATTGAGTATTGCTTAGATTGGTTCTGGTTTATGCCATAGGAATCCTTGTCCATAATCTATTCCGATTTCATTTATCTTTTTAAGTATTGCTTCATTTGATACAAATTCAGCTATAATTTTTATTTTTTTTGTGTCAGCAATTTCTTTTATTGATTTTATTATTACAAGATCTATTTGGCTAGAATTTATTACTTGAATAAAAGATCCATCTATTTTAATTATGTCTATTGGCAAGATTTTAATGTATGAAAGTGAAGTATATCCGCTGCCAAAATCATCAAGTGCAAGTTTAATACCAAAGGTTTTGAGTTCTTTAAAATACTTGTTGATTAATTCAAAATTTTCTAAAATTCCAGTTTCTGTGATTTCTAAGCATATGTTTTGAAGTGGCACATGGCTTTTGAGAAGTGTTTCTCTTAAGAACATTCTGAAGTTTTTGGATTTGAGTGAATGTGGTGAAATATTGATTGAAAAGATATGAATACCATTTTTTGCTACAAAGTTTGTATATTCTCTTAAAGCTTTAGTAACTACTAATTTATCCACTTCAACGGTTAAATTATACTTATCTATTAAACTAAAAACATTGCTGTTTGGAATAGGAGTTCCTGTATAGTCAAAAAGTCTTGTTAATATTTCAATTTTAGGTTTAAGGTGTTTTTTAAGAGGAGTGATTTTTTGATAGTAAAGACTAAAAAAGTCATTCTTTATTGCTTTTACTATGTACTCAAATATTTTATTTTGATTTTTAATAAGTATTGTTTCTGGTAATTCATCTTTGTATAAAATAGGCATAGAATCTTTGTACTCATCAGATATTTTTGTTGCTATTTTTAATTTTGAAATCTTTGTTTCTATATCTTCTTTTAAATTTACTTCTATTATTCCTATGTTAAATTTAAATATTATGAAACCTTCCTTTCTAAGTTCTGTAGAGATAGTTTTTTTGATTTCTTCTGCAATTGAGATTATTCTTTGCTCTCCTCCATTTGTGGATATAATGACTATGAGATTATTATCCTTTAGTTTAAATATGTATTCTGAGTAGAGTGACATTATTTTGGAGGTAATTTTTTTCAGTATTTTTGAGTCTAAGTTATCTTTGTTATCTTTATATTCGCATTCTGTGTTTATTTGCAAGTCTAAGTCAAATAAATATATTTTTTTGTAAGAAGATTCAATTTGATTGATCAACAGCTTTTCAAGTCCTTTAATATTATACAGGTCTGTTTGTTGGTCGATAATCTCGAGATCTTTAGTTTTATATTTAGGTTTTAAGTATGATATGTCTTTTATTGTAATTAATTTATCAATGTTGTTGTGAGCAATTGTACTGATGAATAAATCTACGACTAATTTTTTGTTATTTTTAGTCTTTAAAATGCAGTTGGTTATCAATATGTTTTTGAATTCAGGAATATCATTAATGTTGTAACTCAAATCTATTTTGATTTCTTTTTCTAAATCTATGATATTAATATCACTTATTTTATTTGGTTTTCCTCTAATTTTTATTGGGAGTTCAAGTTCTTTGCTACCTTTCTCATTAATATAGATGATTTCATTGTCGGTATTTGTGATGATTACTATTTCTTGAATAAGCTCAGCTAGATTTAAGAAAAAATCAAGATTAGTATTATTATTATCATAATAAAATTTTTTTTGTTTTATTAGTTTATACTTATCGCTTAGTTCATTGATGTCCTTTAATATATCTATGTGGTTTGATCTATAAATTGATTCGTCTATAGATTTGTTATTTATGATGATAGAATGGATGTTATTAATGTTTTTTAGGTCATTTGCCAGGCTTATTGAAAAATCTATTTGTCTTTTATAGTTGTAGATGATAGCAACCTTAATGTTATTTTGTTTTATGTATTCACTAGAGATATTTTTTCTAGATTTAACTATTTGTACTATTTTAAATATAGATTTACATCTTGTAATATCATTTTCACTAATATCTCTTTCAGATATTACAATGGTGTTTGGATTTATATTCCTCATTTTATTTAAATAAGTTTATATTAATTTTATTTTAAATCTATATTTTGTGATTTATTTTTTTAGTTTTTCTGAGTTCATTTTTGCCCAAAAGAGCCAAATTATTCCAAATAATATTAAAATTAGTGAGAATATTTGTCCCATTGATATATTTAGAAATGAAAAATCTGATATACTTTCAGGTGTTTTGTAAGTTATAACAAATCCTATTTCCTTATCTGGTTCTCTTAGATATTCAATAAAGAATCTAAATACTCCATAAAGAATCATGTATACTCCAGAGATAAAACCATCATATTGTTTTATTTTCCTAAAAATAAACCATAGTAATAAAAAGGATATGGTCCCTTCAAATAACCCTTCGATGAGTTGTGATGGAATCCTTGGGAGATTAATAAATAAATCATGAGGAAGTATTTCCAGTCCAACTGATTCTGCAAATTCTTTTACTCCTTTATAAGTTACTTTAAAAGGTTCTGCGTTGGGAAATATTATTCCACCTTTCATTGGTCTTCCATAAAGCTCTGCATTTGCAAAGTTAGCAAACCTTCCAAGTATATATACTGAAGAGAAGGATATTGCTGCATAATCTTCTATTCTTAGGAAGTATTTCTTCACGTTTGTATGTTTAAGCTTAGTATTTATAGTTATTATCACTGCAATAATTACTCCGAAAAAGCCTCCATGTATTGCCATTCCTCTAAATCCTGTGAAGTTCCAATTTTGATCAAATGGGAGAAAGATTAGCCATGGGTGTGTATAATAAATCCCACTTCTATCGTAAATTAAAGTAGATGCTAATCTTCCACCAAGTATTGCTCCTATAACACCTGCAAACAGTAATGTCTCATAATCACTTTTTTCTATGTCAAGTTTATCGGCTTTTATTTGATACCAAATGAATTTATAACTAATTATTATTATGCTAATGTAAGACAAACTGTACCATGTAATTGGTATTCCTTTAATTACTTCAGGATGTAACCAGCTAGGATAATTTATGTAATTTGGCATTTTTTCTCCTTATTAGTCTTTTTTTAGTTTTGCAAATAACTTTTTTTTAAGCATCATATTTTGTTTTCTCAATTTTGCAATTTCTCTTTGTTGAGATTTTATTATATCAATAATTGCATTATTATCTATTGTTTTGTTCATTAGTAATGATTCAAGGTATGAATATCTTTCGAGGTATTCATTTTGTGCTTCTTTAATTATAAAATGATAGTTTTCATTTAGATCATCTTCGCTTAGAAGTTCTACATTATTTCTTACAATTTCAAGTTCAATTAATTTTTTTGCTATTTTTTGCATGCTTTTGGAAGTTAGGCTTGTTGGTTTATAAATAGTTATTGGTATTTGATAGTTTAGTGCTTTATCAACAAGCTCATCTTTGTAAATTGAACCTATGCTTTGCAAATTGACATTTAAATAGTTTTTTGCAGATTTGAGTATTTTTTCAGTTTTTTTGATGTCATCAGGTGTATTTAGCATATTAAATATTATGAAAGGACTAAACTGTGAGAATATCTTCATAAATTTTGCATAATTATCAGGATCATAAGCTTCTATTTTGAGTAATAAATTAGGTATATATATTTTTTGTAAATCACTAGAGTCTTTTTTGATATCAGATATTATTTTATATGCTTTTGTTTCTTTGATAAATACTTTTGATATAAGTCTAAATATTGCATTTTTTAGGAATAAATAAGCATTCATTGTTGCTGTTACTGTTGGAATTGTTACTATTACTCCACGATTTGACATTAAAAAAAAGTCTATTGTATTAAATGTTGTACCAGCTCCAAGGTCAATTATTAGGTAATCATAGTTTAAGTTTTTTAAGTTATTTATTATTCTTTTTTTCTGAAATATGGCTATATTTGCAAGTTCAGGAATGTCTGAATCTCCTGCAATGAAGCTTAAATTTTTTATGTTTGATTCAATTATTATATTATTAAAGGGAATTTTTGTTTTCAGGAAAGTTCCAATGCTCTTTTTGGGTATGATATTGAGCATAGAGTGTAAATTTGAACCTCCAAGATCAAGGTCTACAAGCAATACTTTTTTTCCTTCATTTGCAAGACAAATTGCAATATTTGCTGAAAAAAGAGATTTTCCAACACCTCCCTTTCCACTAGCTACAGGAATAATAATCAAACCTTTACTCCGTCATTTTATCCTTTTTTTTAATTAAAATTAAAATTATTGAGTTAAATATAATGTAAGTTATTACTATTTTTGCTAACATAACAAGAGACCATATTTGGTACAAATACAATAAGTTAAGACTCAATCCTAATATAATAAGTGAAGTACACATGATTATTTGAAAAATTTTTGTTATGGTAATTAAATTGTGGAGGATTTTAAATTGTTCATACAGTATGTAGTGTATTGTTAAGATTGATACACATAATTCTGGTGAGAATATGATAAATGCTATCATGAATTTTATAGAAGAGTTACTTATAAACATTGTGTTTTCAGTAAATCCGTATAGCGCTGACAATATTAATAGACTTGAAATTACTTGTAAAATAAGAATGAATACTTCAATTATTCCTTTTATTTTTGAGTGATTTGTCTTTAACATAGTTCTAAAATATTATATTATGAAGATAAAATCAAGTTTTATTTATTTACGTAGGTATTAACTAAATGAAAAAGAAATTTTTAATATTTGTATATTTTGTGTTAATTTTAAGTATCAGTTCTTCGGTTATTGTGGAATCTATCTTTGCACAAGCAAATTCTTCTAATATTAAGATGTCTGAGGAAGGTTATTCTCAGATGATGCTGGAAGCTTTTAAATTTATTAAGAGGAATTATGTTGAGCACGTTGATGAGGAGGCTCTTCTTGAAGGGGCGTTGAAGGGAATGTTTAATTCATTAAATGACCCTTATTCTCAATATTTAACAAAGAAAGATTTATTAGATCTTTCAAAGACTACACAAGGGAATTATGTTGGAATTGGAATTTCGATTACAAAGAAAGATGTTTCTTTGAACTCTGGCAATTCTATTGCTTCTTACATTATGGTTGTTAGTCTTTTTGAAGATGGACCTGCTTATAAGGCTGGAATTAAAGCTGGTGATTATATTACTGCTATTGATGGGAAGAGTACTGCTTTAATGACAATAGAGAAATTTATTGAACTTTTAGGTGGAGAAGTGGGTACTAAGGTTAAGGTTTCCGTTTTAAGAGATAAAGATTCAAATCTTGAATTTGAAGTTATCAGAGCGAAAGTAGATATAAATACCGTTAAGCATGATGTTATTAACAAAGATATTGGATATATTAAGATATTAAGTTTTAATCCAAATACTAACATGAATTTTAGAAAAGCTTTTGAAAAGCTGCAGACACAGAAGATCAAATCTTTGATTTTGGATCTAAGATTGAATGCTGGAGGTTATCTTCAAGATGCAATAAAGATAGCAGATGATATTTTAGCTGAAGGAATTATTGTATCAACAAAGTCAAGAGATTCTAATGCTCCTATGCATTATAAGGCTAGTTCTTCACATATAGTGCCTTTAGACATGAAAATTGTTATTTTGATTGATAGGTACTCAGCATCAGCATCAGAAGTTCTAGTGGGAGCCTTAAAGGATAATCATAGAGTTTATGTTATAGGTGAAAAGTCTTATGGCAAAGGTGTAATTCAACGTATATTACCTTTCTATACTGGAGGATTTAAGATTACAAATTCAAAGTACTATACTCCTTCTGGTAGCAGTATTCATAATGTTGGTATTAAACCTGATTTAGAGATTGAAAAATCAGAGTACTCTGAGGATGATCTTTTAGCATACAGGCAAATTTTTGATAAAAATTTGGTAGAGAATTTTTTGAAGAGCAAAAGAAATAAAAGATCAATTACTGAGGATGAAATAGATTCTTTTGTGGATAATGTTGTTAAAAAGCATTCAAGCCATAAAGAAATAGACAAAGATTTTTTAGGCCATCATTTATTGTTACAATTTTATCATCACACGGATAATGAAATGCCAATTTATAATTTACGTTATGATAAAGCTTTAAGAGCTGCTTATGAATATCTTTTAAAGGGAAATAAAAATTAATCTGTGAAGCAAATAGTCTTAGATGATAGTTGTTTGTTGGAAAATAATATTATTATTAATGATGTTAAGATTTATCATTATCTTGTTGATGTAAGAAGAGTTAGGGTAGGTGATACGTTAAATGTTCTCTTAAAAGGGAAAGAAGTAAGATTTGCTAAAATTTCAAGTATAGATAGTAATTTTATTAAGCTTTCTACTCTTAAAGTGAAAAAACTAAAGAAGCGTGATTATGAAATAAGTATGTTTATATCTAGTCTTAAGGGTAGAAAATTAGATTTAAGTTTGAGGCAAATCGTTGAAATTGGTGTAGATCAGATAAATATTGTTAATGCTGATCATTCTGTTTCTAGAATAGACATGGATAATTTAGCATTTAAGAGTACAAGATTTTTAAATGTGATTGATGAAGCTTTGAAGCAAAGTGGTAATACTCAAATGCCTAGTATTAATTTTTATAGAGATTTTTTTAGCATTCCTTATTCTTCATCCGTTAATTATTACGTTGCTCATAAAAATGGTGTTTTACTAGGTTGTGGTGATGATGTTAGTGCTTTTGATAAGATTGGAATTTTAATAGGTCCTGAGGGTTGTTTTTCAAGTGCAGAAATTGATTTCTTTAAAAAACTAGATTTTAAGTTTGTAAAATTTAATACCCCAATTTTAAGATCTGATACAGCTATTGTTTATTCTCTTGCTTGTTTTAAATTATTATTAGAGGCGAATAATGGCTAATTTAAAAGATATATATTCAAAACCAGATAGGATTTATTTTTTTGGAGTTCCAATAGACGTATTTAAGAGCAGTGATAAATTGATTAGTCGATTTGAGTATCTTATTTCCCATCCATATCATTCGATGGTTATTTTTGTTGATTTTAGATCTTTGCTAAAGTTTTTGTTTTTTAAAACCTTTAGGAAGCGTGTTAAGAGTTCTTCGCTTGTTTTTTCAAACTCTAAATTGTTAAGAGCTGTTTGTAAATTTTTTAAAAGGATTGATATTGGTTGCTATGATGTAAATACGATTTTGCTTGTTTTAATGAGTGTGCTGGAAAATACATATAAAACGTGTTATATTATTGATAAAGATAAGATAATTTCTAAAAAAAATTTTCTGAGATTAAAAGAATCACATAAAGAGATTAACTTTATTGGTTACTATGACTTTAAAGCTGTTAAAAGGAACAAAGAGATGTTTTTTGCAAATATTAATAAGCTTACTCCTAGCATGATAATAAGTTTTTATAGTAATGATTATCTTGAAAATTTGTTTTATGTAAATAAATTTGGTATTAGAACTAATTTAAGTGTGTTTTTATGATTCTTTTAAGTTTATATATTATTGAATATTTTATATGAGGTAAAGAATGGCATTTGTATTAGATCAAGCTGTGGTTTATCCAATGCAGGGCGTGGGCAAAATAAAGAACATTCAAAATAAAGAATTTAATGGTGAATTTATTGATTATTATGAAATATATTTTCCATTTAATGAGATGACTTTTATGGTTCCAGTTTCTAGAGCAGATGATCTTGGAATTAGAGCTTTAGTTAGCAAGGAAAAGGTAGGGGAAGTTTTTGATGTAATTAAAGACTTTGAAGGCCAAATAGATCAAAAGAAGATAAAAGATGGTAGTCATGATTTTTATAAACAAAGTGATATATTAAGTACTGCTAAATTGTATAAGTTTTTATATACAAAATCTATGCAAAAAGAATTACCCTTCTATGAAAAAAGGATTTTAAATGATTTTGAATTAATTTTACATCATGAAATTAGTTTGGCCTTGCAAATTAGCTTTGAAGAGGCTAAACAAAAAATTAAGGAAGTTTTGTCTATGGGAAAATCTTAGATTATTTGTGACTTGTAGGAACTTATTGTGTTGAGTATTTTAAGATTTGTTTTTTTAATATCTTGTAGATTTATTTTTATGTTTTTTGCCTTTTCTTTAATTTTTATTTGTGCATCTTACTTAAAGTATAATTTTTCACATTTAGATTTGTCTATTGTGAGTTTTAAACTTTATTATGATGCTTATCGTTATGCCTTTCCTTTTTCTCTTGTTTTTACCTTTATGAGAATTGCTTATCCTTTTAATGTAGAGAGTTTTAAGGTTTCTAAAACTCTCTACATTGTAGTTTTTATTTTTATCTTACTATTATCTTATTTTGGATTTTTGGCATTCTCTAATTTTAACTCTGTCTTTTTGAATTCGTATAGCAGAGGGAAAAGCACTATTAAAGATGGGGTAGTATATTTTTTTGATGATAAAATAATTTTTTATAGTGATGATGTTAAATTGTTTGGTTTTAAAGGTGTTTTGAAAGTTGAAGATAATGGGTTGCATGGCGAACATTTAAAAGCTTTTTCATATAATCCAGATTTTTCTCAATCTGATACCATTAATTTTAATGAAAATGCATTTTTAACTCAAAAATCATATAATAATCTGATGAGTTCTATTTTGAATGATTTGGATACCTTAAGTAGTTTTTTGCTTTCTTTAGAAACTTTTAGTTTAATATTTAATATATTTGGATTTTCTTTACTTTTGTTTTCATTTTCTTATACTTTTAACTTTATATTTTCAAGTTGTTTTTCTTTATTTCTTTATCCTATTTTTGTTATATTCTTTTTTAAAGTTTACAATATTTATGCGATTGAATTTCCAAAGAATGTTAATTTGATTATTGGAGAAAGTGCATTTTCTAACTATGTTCCTTTTATTTTTTGCTTGCTAACCTTTTTTTCTACTTATTTAGTTGGTTTTATTTCTGAGTATATTAGGGTTAGTGGAAAATTTAGTAATAGTTTGCATTAATATAGTTTAATAGATATGAGAAGAGAATTATATATATTTTTAAGCAATTTTATTATTTTTTTGTTTTTCATTATTGGTTTGATTTTTTGTTATGTATATTTTTTTGGAGCGGATTATCTAGAAAAAGATATATTAGTCGTTACATTTTTGGACACTGTTTTAAGCGTTTATTATTATTTTAATGGATTTTTTATTTTTTTTGTTTTAATTTATTTTATTTTTTTGACTAATAATGAAACACGACTTTATCTAAGAGAGTATAAAGGATATTTATTTAAAAAGCTTTATCCGTTCATTTTTTTATTTTTTACAATGGGCATTGTTTTTATGCTTATTTTTAACTCTATTATGTCTTACATTTTTGCTCAAAGAAGTGAATGTAAGTATAACTATGAGAGGTATAATTTTCTTGAAGGTCAGGCAAATACAATAGTTAATTATGTTAAAAACATAGATATAAATTTATCTTCAAATAAGATTTTAGGTGTGGATGAGTCAATAGAAATTTTGAAGCAGAAAAAAAGATACCTTGAAAAATTGATTAAGATATATGAAAAGATGAAACTTATTAATGCTGATGACAATGAGCTTTCAATGAATTATTACCTGGTGCGGTCTGAATATGATAGAATGCCTGTTTATGATATTGATTTAGAAAAGGCTAGAAAGACTGTTAAAATGTATTTGATTAAAAATCTAAAGAAGAAAGACTTTCAAGATATTGTTAATGGATTTATTGATAAAGGTGATTATTCTACAGCTAATTATTTTGCTTACATGGGATTTGCTTCGACTAAAGATGATGATTTTTCTGCACTCTTAGACTTGACCTTCAAGGCTATTAATGAGAATAAAAACGTTGATCTTGAAAAAAAATATTCAGTTTTTGAAGAGAAGCAAAAAAATTTTTTATACCTTAATACAGGAAAATTTAAATCTGCGTATTATGGCTTTTTAAAACTTCATAATTTATTTCCAAATGACAATGAGATCTTAAATTATAAGAATAAATCTTTAGAAAAACTTAAAAGTGAGTATTTCTTTTTTGATGAAATTGAAAAATATTATGAGCATTATGGTCTGAATGATGTGTTTTTGTTTCAACCTGACTATAATAATGGGACGTACGATTATATTTATATGCAAAAGGTAGTAAATACTAGGTCTTATATAAAGATGATTAAAAATTTTGAGCTTGTTAAATTTGATAATTTAGGCAATATTATATTGCATATTAAAGTGCCATTTGCTACTCTTAAGGGGAATAGAGTTTATCAGAATGTTTTAGATAAGAAAAATGAAAATAGTGATGTTACTGTTACTAGGATTATTGTGTCGCTTACAAATTTTAATTTAAGTAGTCCAAGTATCATTGATATTAATCAAGATATTAATAATTTGAGTTTATTTGCAAATTATGGTGAAAATGATATTTTTTTGCCTATTCAAAATCTTACAGGTGCTTTTAATCAAGTCAAACTACTTAACTTAAGATTGATTAATGTTTTTTCTTCAAGTCTTTTTTTAATGATGAGTCCCATGGTATTAGTTTTTTTGGGAGTTGTATTTATTGCTGTAGCTTCTCGTGTAAATTTTGAGTTTAATTTAAAATTTGTAATATTTCTTGTATCCTTGATTATAGCTGCTTTTTCAGTTATTGTTTCTCTTTTTATAAATTATTTATTGTTAATTTTAATAGCGCTTTTTATCCAGATATCCGTTAATATATATATATCTTTTATTTTGATTTTTTCTATCTTGTTTATTAGTGTGTTACATGTAATGCTAGTTAATTATAGATGTGAATAACTTTTATTGGGAATTTGTGTTATCTATTTTAGATAAAAATAGTTCATTAATCATTTGATTTTCTTTTTCTATTTGTTTTTTGTTTAATATGTATGAATTTTTGTTTATATAATTTTCGTCTATGATAAATAAAGGTATTTCTTTGACTATGTACTTCAATTTTAGGTTTAGATCTTTATAAGGTGTAAATCCATTTACAAATCCAAAATGTTCGTTAAATTTTGCTTTGTTTTTAAGTTTAATTAGAGTTTTCTGTACTTCTTTGTTTAGTATCCATTGAATGAATTTGTCTATAGGTTTTGATATTTCTTTAACGCCTATAAAGTTTATATTGTATGCTGATGATTTCTTTTCCTTATTTGTTAGATATGAAAAATTGATTTTATCTCTGGTATCTTTATTCAAGCTATTGTAGTATGTCAAATTAGTTGTTCCTGCAATAAGAAGGGTTTTCTTTTGAAATAATATTTTCTCTAAATTTAAATATTTGTATTTTTCTGCGAAGCTTTTTTGTAATGCAAGTTCATTAGCATTCATGAAAGATTTGAAGTAGTTTATTATGTTAGACATTTTTTTTTCATCGTATTCTGGTTTGTTTTTTTTGAAGTGAAAGTTTATGTCGTTTATTTCAGACATTATGTAAAATAGATTTTCAGAGATGTATGGGGAGATAAAAAATTTTTTATGCTTTTGAAAGCTTTTATATATTTCCTTAATATTTTGTAAATCAATATATTTTTGTATTTGATATTCATTTTTATATATTAAGATAGGAATATCAAAGCTTAATGGAATAATTCTGTATGTAAATTTTTCAGATATGTTATTTAATATTGGATAATCTGGGTAATAGTATTTTTTAATATTTTTAAAATTTTTGGCTATGTTGATGTTGTCTATATTTTTTGAGATAATTATTTGGGCATTCTCTTCATTAATCGTTTGCATGTTAATGTGTTCTTTGTATTTAATGATAAAGCTTGCTTTGTTTTGGACATTGAATTGATTTATGTAAAATGGAACAATTTTATTGTCAGTCAGTATGGTGATGGTATTATCATTTGAACAGCTGAAAGTTAAAGTTAAGGTTATGGTTAAAATTATTTTCTTTATGTACATAAAATCATTTATTCTGTTCTATTTTACAATAAATTATGTATAATTTTTATAGTTTATTTTATAATTTTAATGTCTTGAGAATGTTAGATTTTATTGTAGAAGGAGATTGCTTAGTTTGGGTCTATTTGATTTTTTATTTTCTATCTTTACTAGAGAGCTTACTCCTGAGCAGGTGAAGCAGAGAAGACTTAGGCAAATAAAAAGTAATTTAAGTAAAGTAAGCAAATTGTTTAGTGCTTCAAAAATTCAAGCTTTACCTCAGTTTGCTAAATTTATTTATAATCTTTACAAAGTTTTTATTCCTCTTAAGTTTTTTGTACAAAGATATCGGAATTCAAACAAAATCATTCATTTTGTTGTTGAGAAATATTTGAATGAAAATCAAAAAAAATCTTTAGAATATATTTATTCTTTCTCAGCTAATGACATAGTCAATTTTACGTCTGATGTTCCTAAGAATTTGAATAATAATTTGAATTATTTGTTGAAAAATATAACTCAGGAACAAGTTAGGCTGATAGATGAGACTTGTGGAGCTTTAGAGATCTTTTTTGATTTAGTTTCATATCAATATTATTCAATTGTTAAAAATTTTGATCATTTGTTTCCGGAAGATGATTTTATATATAAGCCAAGATTTAGTGCTATTAGTTGTGGTGTAATTCTTGATGATATTAAAGATTTTTTAGAATGTATATATTCTATTAGAGATATTTCTATTTGGAGGAATCTTTACGATATTCTTTTAGAAGTATATGGAGATAAGGATAATTTTCCTATTAAACCAAATATTTGGCTTAAAATATTAACTTCTATAATTGAAATAAATAAAAGTAAAGAAATTTTATATCTCATAAGGTATGTTAGTGGTGAGCCTGATTATTTGCCTATATCTGATATTAAAAAATCAAAAGCTAAGGCAAGAGTCTTTTTTAATGATCTTTCTAAGCATGTTTCGAATGAAATAGCAAAAGTTGAGATTTTGCAAAAAAACAGTAAGTCCGAGCATTTAGCCGAAAAATTGTTCCCTGGCGTTACTATTTTGAGTTTGGATAATTACAATGAAAGTATGAATGCCAAGATTACATCTAGCATTTTAAATACTACTGGATATGTTTATTCTAAGCTTTTAGGTTATTTAAAAACATATACTGTTAATTTTGTTAAAAAAGAGCTAAGTGATATTATTAATATCCTTATTATTAAGGGGCAGTGGAAGGATATGGAAGGTTCCAGGGATATTTCTAATGATATTCATTCTTTAGTTGGTATTTATTCAGGTCTTATTGATTTTGATGATAATCTTGGTGAACAGGGAAGCTATGGTTCTAGAATTAATGCTCTTTTGCACAGGATCGCAATTGGAGATAAATCATCAGAGAAATTACTGTTAAATATAATATCAGATATTAATAAAAAGGCTTTAGTTTTATTGAATGAATATTATTCCAAGATTTATTCTTTGGTACGACGCTTGAAAGATTGTTTAGAAGATTATGTGAGACCTTCTTCAGAGAAGGAGCTTGTTTATAATTGGAAAGAACTTGATATTGATCTTGTAAAGAATTATGGCAATAGTGTAAACTTTGGTAGTATTATTAAAAATATTATTGATAGTTTAAATCTATTTTTAAAATTGATAGATTTATATTTAGAAAAGAAAAATATAGTTTAGGAGTGTTTGGATGGGAAGAGAATGTGAAATAACAGGTAAAAAGACAATGTTTGGTCATAATGTTCCAAGAAAGGGTCTTGCCAGGAGAAAAGGCGGAGGAGGACAGCATATTGGTTTAAAGACCAAGAGAACTTTTAAAGTAAATTTAATAAATAAGAAATTTTTTGTTCCTGAACTTGGAAAAAACATCAATATTAAGGTTTCTGCAAATGCTTTAAGAAGTATTTCAAAGATAGGCCTTAACGTCTTTTTGAAAAAGAATTCTAAAAAAATAGAGGATTTTATTTAAATTTTGATTTTGTGAATCTTAATTTAATAAAATATTTTCCATTATTGAGTATTCATTGTTGTTGCTTGTGATCTCACGGTTTGTAAATTCAAATTTTTGGAAAATTTTGTGAATTATTGTGATTGCACTTATATTTTCAGGAAATATTTTTCGTGCATTGTAATATTCTAATAAAATTGATGAATTTAAATGAGGAGTGAGCAATAGTTTCTTTAGTGTTGTTTCTAGTTGGATGGTTTTATTTAGATTTGTAGAGTGTGAGATAAATTGGGATAGGAATATAAAAGAATTTTCTTCTTTTTTTGTAAATGGATTTAAAAATGCACTAAACTCCTTTAGAGCTTGGCCTTTAAGCTTCTTACCCAAGATGATAGGAATGATTTTTATGTTTTCTGTTATATCTTTAATAAAATTCAGTGTAATTTCAATTTTATGGTCATTTTCTATTATTTTATCTTCTTTACTTGTAAATTTAAAGTTTTTTATGACATTTACTATGTCTAAATTGACATCAATTGTTTTGTTAAAGATTTTCCAAGTTTCATGATTTGAAATATTGATCTGTAAATTTTCTTTTGTTTGTGAGAAAATAAACACATTTTTTGTGTTATATGCTATTACTTTTTGAAATAAGTCAATCTTTTTTAAGAAAAACTCATAGGTTCCATAGCTAGTTAGAAGCGCTTTATGAGTTTTTCTTTTATTTGGGTTTAATAATTTTAGGTTTAGCTTATTATTTGAATAAAATATATTATCAACTAAGCTATCTCTTATTTTATTTATAGGTTATATCCTTTAATTGCATCTTCTACTGTATTTATTTCCATAAACTCTGTGCCTTTGTTGGTGTCTCTATTTGGATTTCCAGAGACAATTACTACGATATCTGAGTCTTGGACTGTTTTTTGTTTTTTAAGCATCTCAAGAGAGGTTACTACAAATTCAGTTGCTCGTTTGAAGTTATTATCAACAAGATTAGAATAAACTCCATAAGAAAGTGCTAATTCTCTTGCTATTCTTTCATTGTTTGTTGTAATAAATAGAGGCACACTTGCTCTATATGTTGCCATTATTCTTGCGGTTCTTCCCTTAAGTGAATCGACAATAATAGCTTTAACAGGCATTGTCTTAGTTGCGTCAATTGCACATTTAATAATGTAGTTTCTTATAAGATTTTTGCTACAGAAAATTTCATTTTGGAATAATTTTTTTTCTCTATATTTTTCAACTTCTATGGCAATTTTGGTCATCATCTTAACGGATTCAATTGGATATTTACCATAAGCTGTTTCACCCGATAACATTATGGCATCTGTTCCGTTTAGAATTGCATTAGCAACATCAGAAACCTCTGCTCTTGTAGGTCTTGGATTTTCAATCATTGTATGAAGCATTTGTGTTGCAGTAATTACGGGTATGCCGTATTTGATACAGGTTTGCGTGATTTTAATTTGTGCTAAAGGAACATCTTCAGCAGGTATTTCTACCCCCATATCTCCTCTTGCAACCATAATTCCATAAGAAGCTTTAGCAATTTCTTCAATATTATCAATTCCTTCTTGATTTTCAATTTTGGAAATAATTTTGACCTCTGGATTCCCAGCAGCATTTAATATATCTTGGACATCCTGAATATCTTGTGCATGTCTTACGAATGAATGGGCGATAAAATCAATATTTTGCTTTGCTGCAAGTTCAATAAATCCCTTATCTTTTGCAGTCACGGATTGTAGTTTAAGTGAAATTCCTGGTGTGTTTATTGATTTTTTATTTTTTATTTGTCCGTTGTTTTTGACTTCACAAATTAATCTATCTGCAAATTTTTCGGTAACAGTCATTTCAAGTTCGCCATCATCAATGAGGATTTTTGATCCATTTGGAATTTCATTTACAAACCCATCGTAATTAGTTTGCAGTGAGTTAGGCTCATTGATAGGTGATATTGAAATTATTATTTTATCTCCTATTTTAACGGTAATAGGAGTTTCAATATTAGCTGTTCTGACTTCTGGTCCTTTTGTATCAATCATTAATGCTATTTTATTTGAAACTTGTCTAACATTTTTGATTACTTTTATTGCATCTTCATGAGATTGATGAGCGGTGTTAAGTCTTATTACATTTACTCCTGCTTCATATAGCTCTTTAATATGTTCTGGGTCACATCTGAGGTCAGATATTGTTGCTACTATTTTTGTTAATTTTTGTATCATTTATTTTTCTCCTACAATATAAATTTTATGCTTTTTAATCTTCAATAACAATATTTTTTGATAACTTGTCATTTTATTTTAAGTGTAGATTAAGATACTTTATACATTTTTATTTTTTAGTTTGTTTAAGATTTGAGGATCTAATTTAATATTTAAATTTTTTTCTCTATTAGGTATTACAAACCCTTGTTTACCTCCTTTTACTCTTCTTAAATGTTTAACATTGGTATAGTAAAGATCAGCCTCACCCAATTGTCTTGCAGGTTTTGTATAAAATACACATAAATTACCGGCATCTAATAAAACTTCAAGAGGAGGCGTTTTATCTTTCTTATTTCTAATAAAAACGTAAGCACCCGGATAGTCTCTTGTATGTAGCCAGTAGTCGTTTCCTTTTGCCCAATTTCTTAAAAGTTCATCGTTTTCTTTTGCATTTCTTCCTACAAGGATATCAAATCCACAAGATATGAAATGAAGACCGATAGATGATTTTTTTATAATTCTTTTATTTTCCAGAATGTTACAATCTTTTTTATCTGTGCAAGATATCTTTGATATTAGTGTATCGTATTGTGTTTTTGCACATTTTAATTGTTCTTGTATTAGACTAAAAGCATTTTTATTTTTTTTATATTCTTTAAAGTATTTTGAAGCATTATCTTTAGGAAATAATGCTTTATCCAGTATTATTTTAATTTGTTCTTCTTTGCTATTTTTTAAAATTATTTCATCCATGCCTTTTTTTATTTTGTTAATATTTAATAAGATCATTTCACCTTTTTCTCTTTGAGTTTCAATTGTTTCAATTGAGCTTATTTTTTTCTCTAAAGAGCTTATTTTTTTTTCTAAATTCATTTTTTCTTTTTCATATTTTTTTCTAAGTAATTTTATGTTGTGTGCTTGAGTCTCTTTTATTTCTAAATCATCATAGTAGTTTTCGATAAATTTGGAGTAAGATAGTTCGTTATTGTATCCATCCTTTAATTTGATTTCTTTTTTTTCATTTGCATCGTTATTTTCAATAATTTTTTTGACTGTTGTGAATATTTTACCTGTAATTTCTCCTGAATTTGGTCTTCTGTAATATGCATCAAGGATTTTAAAATTTGTGTCTGTTGCAATTATGTTGGGGGCTGATGGCCATAATTTTATGAAGATCAAGACTATTATTTTATCCTTGATCACTTTAATGAAAATTATTCTTTCATTTTTTATTTGATATGCTTCAGATATTCTACCATATTGAATTTTTGATTTTAAGAATTCAGAAAATCTTAAATTGGGTTTGATGTTTTTAAATTCTTTGCTTGTTTTATGAATTCTTGTTTTTTTTTGGTCTAGTGCTATTAATATATTAAAATTTTTTTTATTTTCTTCTTTATTATAAAGTTCTATAATCAAAGTTTTGTGGCTAGGCTGTTTGATTTTTCTTATAAATGAATTTTTTAATGGCACTTCTTTAAGAATAACATTTATTTCGTTATAGTTTAATGACATTTTACCTCTTAATCTTTTGATAAATATGTTTATTATTAGTTTGCAAAATGATATATTATAAATAAGAGTTATTATTATAACAAGTTATGCTGTTGTTGGACATATGTTCATAATATATTTATTGAAGTTTAGATTAATAATATACGAGTTTTTATGATGAAGAGAATAATGTTAGTTTTGTGTCCTTGTTTGATTTTTGCTCAAGTATCTGCTACTCAGTATTTTGAGAGTATTTCTGCAAAGTACCAAAACATAGAAGATATGCAGGCTAAAATTAGTCTTAATGTGAAAGGTTTGAAGCAAACAGGAACTTTGTTGTATAAGTATCCCGATAAATTTATTGTCAACTTGGATTCAAATAATCAGGTTTTTGCAAGTGATGGCGAAGTTTTAACAGTTTATGTTCCAGCTCTTGGTACTTCTTTTAGACAAGAGTTGACTGTGGGGAAAGGTGGTGGGGTGGGGAGTGGTTTGCTGAGTATTTTGAGCACTGAGTATAGTGTATCTTATACTAATTCTCCCAATTTAGAACCTCTTGATGAATCAGGCGGGGCAGAGAATTTTATAAAATTAACTTTTTCAAGGCGACTTCATAAGGGTGCTGCTACAATTGATTTCTTTATGATTGCTTTTACCCCAAATGGTATAATGAGGAGGGTTGTTGCTTATCCTACAGGTGGTGGTAAAGAAATAATTATCGATCTTTTGTCTGTGAAGTTTAATATTGGGCTTCCTGAGAGTAAATTTAAGTATGAGCTGCCAAAAACTTCAAATAAGGTAGATAATTTTTTGTACGATGTTAAAAAAACTTGAGGTGTTAAAAGATGCAAGAAAATCATTTCATTAGATTTGGAGATTTTTTAAAAAAGGCTCGGGTTGAAAAAGGCTTGACTCTTGAAATGATATCTGATGATATTAAGATTTCTGTTAAATATCTTAAAGCACTTGAGGATTCTAATATTGAATTGTTTCCAAATGAAGTTTTGGCTTCAGGATTTTTAAGAGCTTATAGTGAGTATTTAGGTGTTGATGTTTGGTATGTATCATCTCTTTTTAAGGAATATAAAAAAAATCTTAATAGTAGCTATATTGGGATTAAGGATGAGGATCAAAATATCAATTTAAATTTTGTGAATGAAGGTGGATTTGGAGAGAAGTATTTTAATCTTTTTAAGATAGATTTTTATAAAATGATTAAAATATTATTAGGAGTAATTAGTGTTATAGTGTTAATACTTTTGATTTTAAATTTCGGAGGGATCAAGCAATTTTTAGGAAAAATTTTTAAGGCAAATCATGTTGCAAGGCGAACACCAAGATTTCATGAGGTTATTTTTGATAAGGAAAGTTTTTGGAATGTTGTACTTGGAGAAGGTGACTTTTTATCTTTAATTTATGGTAATTCTATTGCAGAGTATAAAATCTCTTTTTTAAATGATAATTTGGTTATTATAAGTAATCTAGAAAATGGGCGATATATTTTTAAGTTAGGCGAATCTCAAAAAATAAATTTGGATGGTACTATCAGAGTTAAAATGGTTTATGATAATTATTCTCAAGGTAACATTCAGGAAGCTCATGTAAGCTTAGAATCTTTTGCGTTAAATGCTGAATATGTTCTTGAGACGAACTTATCTAAGAGATTTAATATTTTAAATTGGGGATTTAAAGTTAATGGTCCTAAGGATAGAGTGATTAGTGAATATCCTACTGTATATTCTTCTCAAAATATTGTTAATATTGATTTAGTGATTAATTGTTTAAATAATACATTTTTAAGATATGCTGATGAGAATAATCTTTATGGTAAATCGTTACTTGCGTCTAAGGGTGTTCCTCTTATTTTAAATTTTAAAAATTCTGTGATTCTATTCTTATCAAGACTTTCTGACATGAATATTATTCTTCAAGGTAAGGATATTACTTCTTTTTTAAAGAGTTTTGGAAGAGAAATAATGGCATTTCAATTTTTTTGGTTAAAAACCCCTGGAGGTTTTGATCTTAAAGTTTCTGAAGTTTATTAATGGATAAAATAGAAAAGTTTCTTTTTAGTTTAAATTCTTATCAGAAGAAAATTGTTTTAGATGATACTAAGAATCCTATTCTTGTTTTGGCTGGTCCAGGTAGTGGTAAAACAAGGGTTATAACAGCTAAAATAGCACACTTGATAAAAAAAATGAAGTTAAGACCGGAAGAAATTCTTGCTTTAACTTTTACAAATAAGGCCGCGAGTGAGATGAATTTGAGAATAAACTATCTTTTTGATTTTGATAAGGCTTTGCATATTCAGACTTTTCATTCTTTTGGTGCTTGGCTTTTAAGACTTTATTTTAAAGAATTTGATAAAAATTATGATTCAAATTTTACAATTTGGGATACTAATGATGTTGTGAGATTTGTTAAGCAAATTGGGCTTGCTTCAACCATTGAACTTGCAAAGCATGTATCGTCTTTAATAATTAAGTGTAAAGAAAATTATTTTTTAGATGACTATTATGGTCTTGATGAGAAAAGTTATAAAGATATTGAGCTTTATGAGCAAGAAAAATCTAGAAATAATGCTTTTGATTTTGCTGATCTTATTCTGAAGGTCACTTTTATGTTAAGAAATTGTGAAGATATAAAAGTGAAAGTTCACAAGAGGTTTAAGGCTATTTTTGTGGATGAGTATCAAGATACTAATTATGCACAGTTTTTATTTTTAAAAGAGCTTTATTGTAAAGATATGCATCATTTTATGGTGGTGGGAGATGAAGATCAATCTATATATTCTTTCAGAGGTGCTAGGATTGAGAATATTCTTGAGTTTGAAAAAACATTTGACGATGTGTCTAAATATTATTTGGTGCAAAATTATCGTTCTAGTCTAAGTATTGTTAATGTTGCAAATGATGTTATTTCAAAGAATAGTAATCGATATGATAAAGTGATAATTACAGAAAATAAGATGGGCAAAAGGATAAAGTTTTTTGTTTTTCAAAATCCTACAGATGAGGCGGAATATTTTTCTAATTTTCTTCTTGAAGATAAACTTGAGACAGCAGTTCTTTATCGATTTAATTACCAATCTTTGCAGTTTGAGAAAGCTTTTTTAAAACATAATATTCCACATAAAGTATTGGGTTCAATTAGGTTTTATGAAAGAGGAGAGATTAAAGATATAATTTCTTTGCTAAGACTTTTTGTCAATAAAAAAGATAGAGTATCTTTCTTAAGAGTAATAAATAAACCTGCTAGGGGAATTGGAAAAATCACTACGGATAAAATAGTTGGAATGATCAATGATCGTGATATCAATCTTGATTTAATTCTTGCAAGTAGAAAAATTGTTAATATTCTGAAGGGCAAAGCAAGAGATTCTCTTGTTGCTTTTTTAAGTTTTTATGATGAACTATGGGAAAGGCTGCAAGGAGATTTTTATGCGAATTTATCTTCATTTATTAAAGATGTTGTAATTAAATTTGGGTTTTGGGATTATTATCAAAAATTTGATAAAGATGACAAATCTAAAAATATTGATGAGCTTATTAACAGTGGAGTTGAATATTCAGGAAGTTTTGAAGGACTTGTGATATTTCTAGAAAATTCTTCTCTTGCACCTTTAATTCATGGAGATTCTAAGTCTAGTGTGATACTTTCTTCAATTCATGGGGTTAAAGGACTTGAGTTTGATAGAGTGATAATATCTGGTCTTGAGAAGGGATTATTGCCTGCTGAGATTGAAAAATTGACTCAAGACAGGCTGGAGGAAGAAAGAAGGCTTTTTTATGTTGCTATTACTAGAGCTAAATTTGAACTTGTTGTTACAATTAATTTGCAGAGATTTTTTGCAGGAATTTTAAGAAGTACAGCTATTTCAGTTTTTTTCCAAGATATTAGCAAAGATAATTATGATATTATTTTTGTTCCAGAATACTTAAAAGATAATTTTAAATATTTTTTTTCAAAAAATGGTAGTAAAAGCTTTAATATTGGAGATTATATAAATTATAATGGTGAAAATGGTATCGTTATTGATAAATGGTATAAAAATAATGAACAATTTATTAAGATTCATCTAAGTGATGGCAAAAAAGCTGTTTTAAGCTCAAACTACATTGAAAAACTTTATAAAATTTAGAGGTCTAATTTGGAAGATATTCATTTAGAAAATAGTTTGAAGTTAAGCTTATTAAGATTAAGTGAAAAAGAGGAACAGAAATTTGTTGAAAAATTTGAAAAAATTATTGGCATGTTAAATAAAATTTCTCAGATTGAGGTGAGGGATGATGTTCAAAAGAAAACGGGTGTTATTACTGATTGCAGAAATGATGAGATTTTATCTTCTTTGAGTATTGAATCTATTAAAAGTTTTAGTAATGTGTTTGTAGATGGATATTTTTCATCACCTAAGGTGCTTGAATAGGGAGTATTGATTTGGACTTAAGGGGTTTAAGTTTAATAAAGATAAGGGAATTAGTATTAACTCGCAGGTGTAAGATTTATGATATTGTGACTTTTTATAAAGAGCTTTATGAAGCAAATAAAGGTATTAATGGGTATATTGAATTTTTTGATGACGCATTAGAATTAGCAAAAAAGTATGATGGGCTTTTAGATAGAGGGGAGGGACAAGATTTACCTTTAATTGGAATTCCTATTGCTGTTAAGGATAATATTTCAATTAAAAATAAGAGTTTAACTTGTGCATCTGAAATTTTACAAGGGTATGTTTCACCTTATGATGCAACTGTTATTAGGAGATTAAGAGATAACGGTGCAATTTTTATTGGTAGAACTAATATGGATGAATTTGCAATGGGATCTTCTTGTGAATTCTCTTATTATGGCGTTACTTTTAATCCTTTAAATAAAAAATATGTTGTGGGTGGTAGTTCTGGTGGTTCTGGGGCCGTTGTTGCTGATAATCAGGCTCCTTTTGCACTTGGTAGTGATACTGGAGGATCTGTTAGAATTCCTGCGTCCTTTGCAAATTTAATTGGTTTTAAACCTTCTTATGGAGGTTTGTCTCGTTATGGACTTGTGTCATATGCGTCATCTCTTGATCAAATAGGATTTTTTGCAAGTTCCATTGATGATGTGGCTTTAATATTAAGGTATACTTGTGGAATTGATAGAATGGATGCTACTAGTATAGATATTTTGAAATCTCCTTATCCATTGTTGAGTAAGCCTTTATCAGGCATTAAATTAGCTGTAATTAAAGAACTTGATGAGAATTTGATGGAGCCAGAGGTTGCTTGTGAGTTTGCTCTATTTAAGTCTGGACTTTTAAATAAAGGAGTTGAAATACATGAGGTTTCGATAGAGGAGATTAATTTTGTGCTTTCTCTTTACTATTCGGTATCTCCAGTTGAAGCTGCTTCTAATCTTGCGCGTTACACTTGTCTTCATTATGGAAAAAGACTCAATGATGATTTAAGTCTTGATGATTTTTATTATAGACATAGGAGTATCTTTTTAAGAGAAGAAGTAAAAAGGCGTATTGTTCTTGGTAATTATTTGTTATCAGAAGGTTATGATTTGAAATATTATTCAAAGGCTTGCAAGATTATTGAAAATTTATTGGTTCCTAAGTTTAATGCAATTTTTAGTAATTATGCGTATATAGTTACACCTACAAGTCTTGTAAAACCCTTTAAAATAGGTGAGAATTTTGATGATCCTATAAAAATGTATTATTCTGATTTGTGTACTGTAATTGCTAACCTTATTGGTGCTCCTGCACTTTCTATTCCCTTTGCTAAAGATGATAATGGATTGCCTATTGGTATGCAGATAATTGGTCAAGTTAAAAGAGATTTTGAGCTTTTGAATTTTGCAAAGAATGTAATAGAGGGATTATGATAAATGGAATATAAATTGATTGTTGGTTTAGAAGTACATGTACAATTAGGATTAAAGACGAAAGCTTTTTGCAGATGTAGAAATGATTTTGGTGGAATTCCAAATTCCCGTACTTGCCCAACATGTCTTGGACTTCCTGGGGCTTTGCCTAGCGTAAATAAAGAACTTATTAATAGTGCAATCTTAGCTGGGCATGCTACTAATTCTGAAATTAGAAATATTGTTAAGTTTGATAGAAAGCATTATGCTTATCCCGATTTACCTAAGGGATATCAAATATCTCAAAATGATGAACCAATTTGTGAAAATGGATTCATCTTTATTAAAACTTATTCAGGTTTAAAAAAAATTAATATTATTAGAATACATATGGAAGAAGATTCTGGCAAGAGTTTGCATTTACTTGAAAGTGAAAATCGAAGTTATATCGATTTTAATCGTGCAGGTGCTCCATTGTTGGAGATTGTTTCAAGTCCCGATATTAATAGTGGGGAAGAAGCTGTAGCTTATTTAATTGCTTTAAGAGAAATTTTTAGATATCTTGATTTGTCTGAGTGTAGCATGGAAAATGGGTCGTTTCGTTGTGATGTTAATGTTAATTTACTTGTTAATGAAAAGTCTGTTGAGTATAAAACGCCCATTGCTGAGATAAAGAATTTAAATTCTTTTAAATCAATCAAATCTGCAATTGATTATGAGGAATCAAGGCAAAAAGAAGAATGGATTTTACATAGAAGAACTTTTGATAGTATAGGCAAATATACAATGAGTTTTGATGATAAAAGGGGTGTTACAACACTTCAAAGAAGTAAGGAAACGGTTGCTGATTATCGGTATATGAAGGAACCTGATTTACCTTTAATCAAACTTGATTATTCTTATATTGAAAGTATAAAGGATAATCGAATGGTGGAGTTGCCTTTTGATGCTAGAATCAGATTGAAAAATCAATATGGGCTTAGTGATTTTGATGTTGTTACTTTGACTTCTGATAAAAACTTGGTTAAATATTTTGAAGAGACAGCAATGGATTCAAGTGATCCTAAGAGAGTTGCGAATTGGATATTATCTGAGGTATTGAGTGTGCTGAATGATAAAGAAATAAGCATACTTAATTTTAGTTTATCACCATCATATATTAGTGAACTTGTTGAATTTATTGTTAGCGGAAAGGTAAGTGGTAAGATTGCAAAAGAAGTATTTTTGGAAATGCTTGAGCGCAATGTTTCTTCTGCGGTCATTATTAATGAAAAAAATTTAGAACAGATAAGTGATGAATCTTTTATTGAATCAATTGTAATTGAGGTTCTAAATGAAAATCCTAAATCAATTGAACTTTATAAGAAAGGTAAAAGTCATGCAATTAGGTTTATGATGGGGCAAATTATGCGTAAAGCTTCTGGTAAGGTTAATCCCATTCTTGCGAATGAAATTTTAATGGGCAAATTAAGGGATGTGTAGAGAATCTTTGGTTGATTGTTTACCTATAATTAAAAGGGCAAGGTTTTTTTATCTTTATGATATTAATGGTAATAGATATTTAGATTTATACTTAAATGGAGGTCTGAGCTTTTTGGGGCATAGAGTTAAAGGGTTAAATCTTATTCTTAAGCAAACTTTTTCAAGAGGTCTTACGGCTTCTTATCCTTCTGTATTTAGAAAGCAATTTGAAAATGTTCTTTTTTCTTTTTTTAAGGAAGCAGGTTTTGTATGTGTTTTTAAGTTTGAGAAGGATGCTAGAGATTTTTTATTGTCTTTAACAGGTCAGAGTTGTTTTAGTAATCCTTGGGAAGAAAAACAGGGCATATATGAATTTAGGGTTGGATTTAATAATTTTAGATATCCTATGCTTGTAAATATTCCAATGCCTGGGTGTATGTCTATTAGCGTTGCTATAGTAGATAATTTGTCTAGAAAAATAGAATTTAGAGATACTTTTGATGCTTTAACTTTAGCGGTTGCTAGGCATATGTTTACTAGTATTTTGTCTTATGAAAAGAGTTTAAAAATTAATTTTAATGTTTTTTCTACACCTATGTTTAGAATAATTAATAGATATATGTTTCCTCTTTATAGGTTTGAGTATCATAATGAAGTTTTTAATGAGTATTTAAAGAGTGGCTATTTAATTAGCCCTATTTTTAACACCCCTTCTCTTGTTCCTTTAAAATTTTCTAAAGGAGATTTAGATGGGTTTTTCAAAGTTTCGCTTAGACTAAAGGAAAAATTTGGGGTTGTCAGTATTGACAGGTTAACTTGCAAATAATACAATGAAGGAGTATAATTTTGTAGAATATCTAAGAGAGGTCTGTGCATTATTATGAAGAGGATAACAAGTAATAAGACAATATGGATTAAGCCAAAGTGTGTGGAGAAAAAGTGGTATATAATTGATGCGGCAGATAAAGTTCTTGGTAGAGTTGCTACAGAAGTTGTTAGAATTTTGAGAGGTAAGCATAAGCCTTATTATACGCCACACCAAGATTTAGGTGATAATGTTGTAATTATCAATGCTTCAAAGATCAGGCTTACTGGTAAGAAATATTTTCAGAAAATTTATTATAGACATTCAAGGTATCCTGGAGGACTTTACTCTGATACTTTTAGAACATTGTCTGATAGAAAGCCAACAGCACCTCTTGAGATAGCTATTAAAGGCATGTTACCAAAAGGACCTTTGGGGCGTGAGCTTTTTCGGAATCTTAGAGTTTTTGCTGATTCTAATCATACGCTTAAAGCTCAAAATCCTTGTAAATTAGAATTAAGTTATGAAGAGAGGCAAAATGGCAAGTTCAGACGTTAAGGATATTAATTTAGGGATGGGTACTGGAAGGAGAAAGTCTTCTGTTGCTAGGGTTTATATTAGAGAAGGAAAGGGAGATATTAAGATCAATAGTAAAGATGTTGATTCTTATATGCAACTTGAAAAGTTAAAGGCAATTGCTTTATCTCCATTGGTTTTGACAAATACTCTTGGAAAATATGATTTTTATATTAACATTTATGGTGGGGGTATTTCAGGTCAAGCTGGTGCTATTAGGCATGGTATTGCAAGAGCTCTTTTTGATCTTGATAAAGAGCATAAGATGATTCTTAGAGCTAATGGGTTTTTAACAAGAGATTCAAGAAAAGTTGAGCGTAAAAAATTCGGTAAAAAGAAGGCTAGGAAAAGTTTTCAATTTTCAAAAAGATAGGTATTCGTTTTTACATTTTATTTGTATGAAAAAAGCCCTTCAAAGGGCTTTACTTGTGATTCTTATTTATATTCTTATTTATATAGAATAAAAAACATCTTTGCCATGGTATTCGGCAATACTTCCTAATTCTTCTTCTATTCTTAAGAGTTGGTTATATTTAGCTATTCTGTCTGTTCTTGATAAAGAACCTGTTTTAATTTGTCCTGTTCCAAGTGCAACAACAAGATCAGCAATTGTTGTGTCTTCTGTTTCTCCTGAACGGTGTGAAACTATTGCAGTATATCCTGCTTTTTTTGCCATCTCTACAGCTTCAAAAGTTTCAGTCAATGTTCCAATTTGATTTACTTTAATAAGAATTGCATTTGCGACTTTCATTTCAATTCCTTTTTTAAGGAATGATGTATTTGTAACGAATAGATCATCTCCTACAAGTTGAACTTTATCTCCGATTTTATCTGTGAGTTTTTTCCATCCATCCCAGTCTTCTTCTGCCATTCCATCTTCAATTGATATGATAGGATATTTTTCTACCCATTTTGCCCAATATTCAACCATTTCTTCAGAAGTAAGTTCTTCTTTTGTTGACCATCTAAGCACATATTTTTTTGTTTTTGGATCATATAATTCAGATGTTGCTGGATCTAGGGCAATTGCGATATCTGTTCCAGGTTTATATCCTGCATTTTTTATGGCTTCCATAATAACTTCACAAGCTTCTTCGTTTGATTTTAGATTTGGTGCAAATCCACCCTCATCTCCAACAGCTGTTGAGTAGCCCTTTTGGCTTAAAATTCTCTTGAGTGTGTGAAAAACTTCAGCAGCCATTCTTATTGCATCACTGAAAGTTTTTGCTCCAATTGGCATTATCATAAATTCTTGAAAATCAACAGAGTTATCAGAGTGAGCACCTCCATTTATAATGTTACACATAGGTGTAGGTAAAATGTTGGCTTTGTAGGCACCAAGATATTGATAAATTTTAAGTCCAAGGTATTCGGCTGCTGCTCTAGCTGTGGCCATTGAAACTGCAAGAATAGCGTTAGCTCCAAGTTTTGATTTATTAGGTGTTCCATCAAGTTCAATCATTTTTCTATCGATTTCAACTTGGTTTAAAGCATTCATTCCTTCAAGTTCTGGAGATATAATGTTTATTATATTTTCGACTGCTTTAAGTACTCCTTTGCCCATATAAACAGATTTGTCGCCATCTCTTAATTCAACAGCTTCATTTGTTCCTGTTGATGCACCTGATGGGACAGCTGCTCTACCCATAGAACCATCTTCAAGTATTACATCTGCTTCGACTGTTGGATTTCCTCTAGAATCAATTATTTGTCTAGCTTTTATTTCATAAATATGAAAACCCATTTTGTAACTCCTTATAGGTTAATATTTGTATATTTACTTTAGTATATGTTTTTAGTATAATAACAAACAAGACAAATGTGTAGTATTTTAGCGAAAGAATTGTTTGTTGTATTTTTCAGTCAAATGATGGGAAAAATGTTGAAGTGGTTATTTTATTTTGTGTTTTTTTCTTTAATCTTGTTAATGTTTATTCAAAATCTTATGTAATTGAAAATTTTGATTTATCTTTAAATGAATTTTTAGAAGTTTCAACAAGAAAGGATAATTTAGAACCAATTGTTGACTCTAAGAGAGTCATTATGTTTTATCCTTCTAATAAAGGTATTAGAAAAATTTTTGCTGCTTTTGATTTTGATAGTTATTCAAAAAAGTATTTGTTTAAGAAAAATAAGTATGGACTTTTTTTTGTAAAGGTAAATCTTCCCCATAGAGTTGGTAAAATTAAATATAGGCTTGTTATAGATGGTATCTGGACAAATGATGAGTATAATAAAAATGTAGTCTTTAATAAAGACTTAATACCATTCTCTATAATTGACATAGGCGTAGATCATAGTTATGTGTCTTTACGCAATCCAATTGATTCTTCTGATGGTAGAGAAGTTGAGCTTTTTTATATAGGTCGTCCTGGACAGATTGTTACAATAGCCGGTAATTTTAATAATTTTAATCCGTTTTTAAATAGATTAATTGAACAAGAACCTTATAAGGGTGTGTATACTATTAAGCTTAGAGACCTTCCTAAAGGTAGGATTTATTATTATTTTGTTGATTCTGGAAATAAAGTTATAGATAAGAATAATGTTAATAGAATTAATCTATATGCAGTTGAAGGCATTGACAATAATATGGATTTTGAGGTTTCTTATTTTGATAATTAGTCTTTTGAAGTTAAAAGCTGCAATTTGAGTTAGCAGTTTTAAAAAATTTATCGGTGATATTGGAATTAAAACAAGAGTCTACATAATTTATGGTACCTATACTAATAAATTCAGAGTTTTTTAGATGAATAAAAGTTCTACTTTATTCATCTAAAAAACTCTGAATTTCATCAAAAAGATATTTAGATACAAAATGATCCTTTTCTACTTCTTCAAGAGGTGCATTTTCTGGTGTTAGGGATGTTTTGCGTATACTTATTAATGATGATTCGTCGAGCTTGATAGTTTTGTTATTTATTTTTTCAGGATTAATTTCAGGGATAGATGCTATTAGTGTTTTTGTATATGGATGCTTAGGGTTTGAAAATAGAGTTTCTCTAGGCGCAATTTCTAAAATGACACCCATATACATTACGGCAATTTTATCGCTCATATATTTTACTACTGCCAGGTCGTGTGATATGAACAGATAAGATAACTTAAATTCCTTTTGTAGCTCTTTAAGCAAATTTAAAATTTGTGCTCTTATTGATACATCTAGTGCAGACACGGCTTCGTCTAGTAGTAAGAGCTTGGGATTTAAAGCAAGTGCTCTTGCTATGCCTATTCTTTGTCTTTGTCCTCCTGAGAATTCATGTGGATATCTAGATAACATTCTTTTTTCAAGGCCAGTAATATCCATTAGTTCGTTTACTCTTTTGTCTATTTCTTGTTTTGTTCTTGGAAGGATTCTATTTTCATTATATATTACTAGTGGTTCTGCTATTATTTCTTTTATTGTCATTCTTGGATTAAGGGATGTGTGAGGGTCTTGGAATACCATCTGCATGTCTTTTTTTACCTTTAAAAGTTCTTTTTTTGATAGCTTGGTAATATCTTTTCCATTGAAATATATTCTACCAGATGTTGGTTTATAGAGTTGCATTATTGTTCTTAAGGTTGTTGATTTTCCACATCCAGATTCCCCAACGAGTCCTAATGTTTTGTTGCGTTCAACTTCAAAGCTTATGTTATTTACGGCATTAACCTTACGCTTTTTTTTCCAAAATAAGAAGTCTTCTCCAATTGTAAATGTTTGTACTAAGTTTTCTACTTTAAGAATTATATCTTTTTCTTTGTTCATTTAAAGCTCCTCAATTTATATCTGTAGTGATTTCAATAGGATTATCTTTAATTGAATATAGTTTTTCATTTGGATCCTGCTCAAGGGTAAGTATTGATTTTAAAAGCCCAATTGTGTATGGATGTTTAGGGTTTTTAAATATTTCTTGTACTGTACCTTCTTCTACAAATTTTCCTTGGTACATTACAGATACTGTATCACAAATTTCTGCAACTACTCCTAAATCATGAGTTATTAATATAGTGGAAGTATTGAATTTCTTGGACAGGTTTTTAATAAGCAGTAGTATTTGTTTTTGAATTGTAACATCAAGAGCTGTAGTAGGTTCATCAGCAATTAATAATGATGGATAGCAGCTTAGGGCCATTGCAATCATAACTATTTGTCTCATCCCTCCTGAAAATTGATGTGGATAATGCTCTATTCTTTCTTCTGCATTTACAACACCAACGGTTTTCAACATTTCTATTGCTTTTTGTTGAGCTGTCTTTTTGTCTAATTTTTGATGTAGCATTATTGTTTCTTCAATTTGTGTAGATATTCTTAAGTATGGATTTAAAGAAGTCATTGGATCTTGGAATATCATTGCTATTTTATTACCTCTAATAATTTGAAGCTCTTTTTCGCTAAGCGCTAGTAAGTTTTGTCCCTCAAATAGTATTTCTCCAGTTTTGTATACTGTTGTAATTTCTGGTAATAGTTTTAGTATTGCCATGCTTGTAACAGATTTTCCACTACCAGATTCTCCAACAATAGCTCTGATTTCTCCTTTTTTCATTTTTAAGTTTATGTTGTTTATGGGATTTATTGTTGCATGCTTTAATTTGAATTCAATTGATAGATTTCTTATATCTAGTATGTACTCTTCCTTCATTTAGTTTCTCCTAGAGATTGTCTTTTGGATCAAATGCATCTCTTAATCCGTCTCCTAAAAAGTTCATAAATAATAAAAATATTGTCATGACTGCTGCTGGGATAAAAATTTTCCATGGGTATTCAATAAATGTGGAAATTCCATTTTTTATTAGTTCTCCCCAACTAGTCATTGGTGCTGATATCCCAAGACCTAAGAATGATAAAAACGATTCAAAAATAATGAATGATGGAACGTTCATTGTTGTGATGATTACTATCATACCAATACTGTTAGGAATTAAATGTTTGAATATCATTCTCTTATTTGTTGCACCTAGTGTTCTAGCTGCTTGTATAAATTCAGATTGTGCAAGTGATTTTACTTGACCTCTTACAATTCTAGCAATCATTAGCCATGAAGTAAGACCAATTGCAATAAATAGTCCTATTATATTCCTTTCCATAATAGTCATTAGTATTATTATGATAAGTAAAGTTGGGAGGACATAAAGAATTTCTATTATTTTAGTTATTATTCTATCAATGATGCCACCAAAAAATCCTGCTGTTGCGCCTATTATGGTTCCTATTATCATTGATAGAAAGGCACCTATAAATCCTACAGATATTGATATTTGACTTCCTTGTATTATTCTTGAAAGCAAGTCTCGTCCAAGATTGTCTGTGCCTAATAGATATATTCTTTCATGTATTTTAACTTCTTTTCCATCAATTGTTTGAACATCAGTTTTTATTTTTATTTTTATTTCGTCTAGCTTTGCTTTTTCTTCTTCTTTTATTTCTCTTTTTTCTTTAGCTGACAATCTTTTTATAAAATTAAGTTCCTTTTCATACCATAGTTCTCCAGCATGTCTAAGAGATGGAGGCAAGTCAGCATGTTCTACTACTTGAGTATAGTACTTATATATTGGTAGTATTGGTTGCAATATTGCAATTATTATGTAAAATCCGATAATAAATATACTAATAAATGCAAGTTTGTTTTCTTTAAATCTTAACCAAGCTTTTCTGTTAGCTGTTTGGATCTCAAAATAGATATTTTCTTTACTCATCTTTTTTTCCTATATTCGTGGGTCAAGTTTTTTGTAAACAAGATCAGATACTAAAATGGAGATAAGCAATATTATTGAATATATTAGTAGTGAACCCATTAATAGTGGGTAATCTCTGTTTAAGGATGCTTCTACTGTAAACATGCCCATTCCAGCAATCCTGAATATTTGTTCAATAACCATGCTTCCAGAAATTATACCAGCAAAGGCTGGTCCCATATAACTTACTAGAGGGAGTAAGGCACCGATTAGCACATGTTTTTTTATTATTGCATTGAAACTTAGTCCTTTAGCTTTTGCTGTTCTTATAAAATCACTATTTAGCATTTCTAACATAGAACTTCTAGTTATACGTGTAAAAATAGCGATCCATGGTAGACTCATTGTCAATATTGGCATGATTAAATTTGAGAGACCTCCTCGTTCTGAGATCCATCCAGAAGTATAAAATAATCCTAATTTTACAGATAGAAAATATTGTAAAATGGGACCAGTTACAAAGGTGGGTACGGAGATTCCAAACATTGCTGCTACTCTTATCATATAGTCGATACGAGTATTTTTTTTAATTGCTGCTGTTATGCCTAGTAAAATTCCAAGTGTGAGAGATATTATGAGGCTTATTAGTCCGAGTGTAAGTGATCTAGGCATTCCTAATTTTATATATTGGGTTACACTTAAGTCTTTTTTTACTAATGATGGGCCAAAATCACCTTTTAAAATGTTTATGATATAATAGAAGGCTTGCATATAAAAAGGTTTATCAAGGTGGTATTTTTGCATTAATTTTTCTTTGATTTCAGGATCAATAGGCTTTTCAGAGTCAAATGGATTTCCGGGAGCAAGCCTCATTATTAAAAAACACATAAAAGTTATTACTATTAAAGTTGGTATTGTTTCTAGTAGTCTTTGTAAGGTAAACTTTAACATAGTTGCTCCTTATCCTAACAGAAAGATTTTAAACTTTATAATTAACCATTTTAACATATGATCTTAAATATTATTCAAATAATTTTCAATTTATTTTAATTGCTTTGTAAATTAATATTTGCTTTTTATATATGTTAATTTCTAATATTTTTTGCTATTTATCTAAACGTGAACAATTTTCTTTTTTAAAATATAAGATTGATTTTTTATTGTTTTTTCATTAAATTTAAATAAATTTAGCAGTTTTTATAACTTTAGTGTGTTTTATATTTTATTTTTAGTTGAGAGAATTTCATATCATTAAGCTGTTAATTGTTTTGTTTTATCAGGTCAGATAATTTTAGTTGTTTGTCATAAAAATGATTATTAAAATTTGGACTGATTCTTCTTGTGGGAATAGAATCATTTACCATAACTTTTTTTATTAATGTTTTTCTGTCAATAGCAAGATTTAAGGCTTATTTGACCTTTATCTTACCAATAGGTTTTATTTGCTGTATTAAAAACTTAGGATGCCATAAATATGAAACCAAGCTAGTTATATTTATTTATTTTACATGAATTTATATGATTTCAAATGATTAATAGATAGACATCTATTAAGATCTTTTTGATAAGATGTCTATCTATTGTTATTATTTAATTCTTTTAAGTTCAGAGAAAGAGAACCTTTCTGCAATATTAGGTATCCAACCAGTCCATTTATCATTTCTAAACAGATAATTCCCTGCATGTATATATATTGGAGCAACAGGAAAATCTTTTTCTATTATTATCATTTCAGCTTTTCTTAGGATATCTTGTCTTTTGATTGGATCTTGCTCGAGATCAGATTGTTTGATTAGATTTTCATATTCTTGATTAAAGTAGTTGTATGAAGAAAAATGCGAAAATTCTTTTTGGAATAAGCTTAGGAATGTCAATGGGTCTGAGTAATCTCCCATCCAACCAGCTCTTGCTATTTCATAGTCTCCTTTTTGTTTAGTTTCTAGGAATGATGTCCATTCTTCATTTTCAAGTTCAGTAGTTATATTTAAAATTTTTGACCATTGATTTTGAATGAATTCAGCAATTTTTTTATGGCTTTCGTTTGTGTTATATTTGATTTTTAGTTGAGGGAATTTAGCACCGTTAGGATATCCAGCCTCGGCCATTAATTGTGTTGCTCTCTCAGGGTCAAATAATTTTAGTTGTTTGCCATAAGAATAATTATCAAAATTTGGACTGATTCTTCTTGTGGGAATAGAATCATTTACCATAACTTTTTTTGTTAGTGTTTCCCTGTCAATAGCAAGAGTTAATGCTTCTCTAACTTTTACATTATCAAGAGGTTTTATTTGTGTGTTAAATGAAAAGTAGTAAAGACCATTAATAGCAGATGAGTAATAATCGTTTCTTAATTTTATTTCTTTTATTAAGTCAGGTGGGATAGTTGTAAGTGCGTCAATTTCGTTATTTTCGTACATTCTATAAGCAGTTGAAGTATCACTTATTGTATAAAATATAATTTCTTGTAGTTCAACTTTATTAGCATTAAAGTATTTATCGTTTTTTATAAGTGATATTTTTTCGTTGGGCGTTCTTTCCTTTAGCTTGTATGCACCACTTACAACTATATTTTCAGGCTTTATCCAATTTTTTCCGTGTTGTTCAATAGTATGAACTGGTACTGGTATGAAAGATTGGTGTACTAGCATGTCAAGGAAATAAGGTTTTGGCGTATCTAGAGTTATCTCTAGAGTATAATTATCTATAGCCTTAATACCAAGTTCAGATTCCGGTATTTTATCTTCGAAGTAGTCTTGTGCATTTTTTATTGTTGACTTAACTGTACCGACATAATTTGATCCTGTTTCTTTATTTAGCATCCTAAGATAAGACTTTCGGATACCTTCAGCAGTAATGGGAACTCCATCACTCCAAAAAATGTCTTCTCGTAAATGAAATGTATATACAGTCCCGTCATCAGATATGTCCCAAGATTTAGCTAGGCCTGGTTTATATCCACCAGTTTGTGAATCGCCGTCTACTATGCCACTAAACATTTGTGCAATTATAACCGCACCTAATTTATCTTCGGCTAATTGAGGATCTATTGATTTAGGCTCTGTTCCCATGATAATTTTGAATACCAAATTTTCTTTGCTACTTTCCTTACTACAGGATAGGATAGTTATTAACATAAATATTATGAATGTATATTTTTTTATTTTCATTATTTTGTCTCCTGTATATTAAGGTTAATACTAATTAATTAAAAATCATAGATGGTTAGATGTGTTTGTTGAGTTATTCGATTTATTTATTAAACAATTTATTCAGTATGTAATTAGGTGAAAGTATTAAGATATAATAAACATATACATGCAAGATACAATTAGATAATAGTATGTACTTATTTTTACATTTATATGCATTTTGTAATATTCTAGGCAATAAATTTGCTATTAAACAGAATAATGCGCTATTCTGAGATATATGTGAATGTAAGAATTTTAAAGTTATTATTGTGCAATAAAAACTACATTTCCATAATTTATAGAAGCGTAGTTTTTATGATTATTAGTGTTAATTTAATAACTTTTATAGCATTTTTATATTTCGTTATTAATTATTTTCTCTTTTATATTTTATTTCTTCATAAGTATAACTTTCTGAAACATTAGGAGTCCAGCCTGTCCATTTATCATGCCTGAATAGATAGTTTGATTTAAGTATTGAGAGTGGGGCCACTGGGAAATCTTTTTCTATTATTATTTCTTCAGCTTTTCTTAAAATATCTTGTCTTTGGAGAGGGTCTTGTGTAAAATTAGATTGTTTTATTAAATTATCGTATTCTTTATTTGAGTATCCATATGCTCCAAATCCTTGATTTTCTGTTGTAAATAGACTTTCAAGAAATGTTAATGGATCTAAATAATCTCCTGTCCATCCCATGAATGAAATTTGATAATTTCCCATGTTTCTGCTACCTAGGAATGTATTCCATTCTTCAATTTCAATCTCAATGTTAATGTTTAGTATTCTTTTTAATTGTTCTTGTAAGAATTCTGCGGTTTTTGCCATTTCATCGCGTTGTGCAGTTTTGTATTTAATGGTAGGAAAACCTGAACCATTAGGATAGCCAGCTTCAGCTAGTAGTTTTTTTGCTTTCTCAGGATCAAATAATTTTAATTGTTTTCCGTAAGAGTAGTGTTCAAATGTTGGGGTTAAGTTTCTTGTTGGTTTTGATTGACCTTTTAGAGTAATTTTGCTGAGTGCTTCTCTATCAATAGCAAGGGTTAAAGCTTCTCTAACTTTTACATTATCAAGTGGTTTAACAGTATTGTTGAATGCCATGTAGACTACTCTGTTTATAGGATGAGAATAATAATCATTTCTTATTCTGGCTTCGTCTAAATAGTCTGATGCTACTTTCATAAGGAAATCAAGCTCATCGTTTATGTACATGTTATAAGCAGTGTTTCCTTGTACTTGATAAAATACAACTTCATCTATTTCAACATTTGAAGCATTATAGTACTTGTCGTTTTTTTCAAGGACTATTTTTTCACTTGGTGTTCTTTCCTTTAATTTGTATGCACCACTTACAACTATATTTTCAGGCTTTGTCCAGTTTTTTCCATATTTTTCAATAGCATGTATTGGTACTGGTATAAATGTTTGGTGTACTAGCATGTCAAGGAAATAAGGTTTTGGAGCATCTAGAGTTATCTCTAAGGTAGAATTATCTATAGCTTTAATACCAAGTTCCGATTCTGATATTTTACCTTCGAAATAATCTTTTGCATTTTTTATTGTTGATTTAACAATATCAACATATTGTGAACCTGTTTCTTTGTTTAAGATTCTAAGGTAAGACTTTCTAATTCCTTCAGCAGTAATGGGAACCCCATCACTCCAAATGAGACCTTCTCTTAAGTGAAGTGTGTATACAAGCCCATTATCGGATATATCCCAAGATTTAGCTAGTCCTGGTTTATGTCCTCCAGTTTGTATATTTCTTGTTGTTAGTCCTAAAAACGTGTTTATGATTATATTGAATGATTGAACGGAAGTAGCAAGTTGGGGATCAAGTGAATCAGGTTCACTTTCATTTGTAACTCTAAATATTATCTTATCTTTGTATCCATCACCTGAACAGGAAATTAAGAATATAATAAAAAAAATAAAAGAATTATTGTTCTATGTTTCATAACTTATTCTCCTAAGGTATTTGTTATTTTTGTTTAACATACTTGAATGGATTTTACTTTAATTTGCTAAATAAATAAAGTATAATTAATGTAAAATGTTTTTCATGTAAACACTTACAAGAAATGTTTTTGATTTGCTAGTATATTGTTTTTGAAGAACTTTAAGGGATAAAGTTTTATGTTTATACAGAATAAGAGTTTTAATAAATATTTTAAAGATATTGAGAATGAATTTTTTAGTAGATTTAAAGCTATTGAGAAGACAAATTGTTTAAATGATTCTTATCATGAGGCAGATCCTGTTAGTAGAAGTTTGGTTGATATGATGATCAAAAGGCTTCTTAAAGGTAATTCTACTATTGTTGGTATTCAAAATATTTTAGAGCTTTATGAAAAATCTAAATCTGGCAGGTCTTCAGTTATATTAATGGAGCATTATAGTAATTTTGATTTTCCTTGTTTTCAGTTTTTGCTTAATGAAATGAATTATAAGGAAGTTGCAGAGCACATTGTTCCTGTAGCGGGCGTTAAGCTTTTTCAAGAGAGTTTATTTGTTAAAACTTTATCTTTAGGTTATAGTGTAATATTTATTTATCCTCCACATTCATTTATTGGAGTTGATCGTGAGAAGGTTAGAAAGAGACGGGCTTTTAATGCTAATTCTATGAGATATATTGTGAATAAAAAGACTAGTGGATATATTGTTCTTGTTTTTCCAACTGCCACACGATATAGAAAGGGCAGGCCTGAAACTAAAAAAATAATTTCAGGAATTTTAGGTTATTTTAAGATTTTTGATTATTTTATAATGGTTAGTGTTAATGGTAATATCCTTGAAGTTTCACCAAATGAAGATATGTCTTGTGATATCTTTAAAGAAGATACTGTTGTGTATAATGCAACAGAAGTAATGGATATATTTGAGTATAAAAATTTAATTTTAGAGAAGTTAAGTCAAGAAGGTTTAGAACCAACAAAAGAGCTTTTAGGTTCTAGCATTGCTGATGATTTAGAAAAACGTTTTGAGGTTCTTCATGAAAAAGGAACCAAGATATATAATGGTTTGAATTAGGATTTTGATTATAATATGCCTGATATAGAAAAAATAAATGAGTTTAAAAAAGAAATACTGGATAATATTTCTGATGAGAAGGCTAAAAAAGAGCCTTTTGGCATTAAAATGGATATTGACCCTCCAAGGGAAGGAGAGATTATTGTTCCTTGGGAAGACAAGGAAGATATTGTAGATTTAGAAGAAGAATCTGATGAGGAGCTTGATTTAGATTCTATTCTTGGTACTCTTGATAGTGAAGAAGATCAGAAGAGCATTGCAAACAAAAGTGAAATTTTAAAAAATTCTAATAAAGTAGGTGTTGATCCTGAATTTAATGATTTAGATAATGATTTTGATGTTTTAAGTTCTAATCTGGAAGATAATCTTGATAAAATTCTTGATGATAATTCCATTAGTATAGACGAAAATGTAATTAATTTGAATTTAGATAATTCTGATGGTTTGCAAAATGTAGATCCAGGAAGTGATTTGAATTCAAATTTACGAACTTCTGATAAGTCTCTTAATAGTGAGATTGATGATAATGATTTGGAGCAAGATTCTATAATTGATAGTAATGATGATTTTGATCTTGATAGTATGATTGGGAATCTGAATGAGGCAGATGAGACAAGTAATCGGATAGAAAGCCTTAACAATAATGAAAATATTTTTGATGAGAATTTTAATAATCTTGATCTTGATGAAGAGGGTGATTTTTCTAATCTTTCAGATGATTTTGAATTTTTGAGAGATGACAATAACAAATCTTTTGGTAATAATCATTTTAAAATTGACTATCCTTTGTTTTTTAAGCATTTAAACTCTTATCCTAGGAATTTGAGAATTGCTGTTGCTGAAGCTTTAATTCTAGATAATGTCTCTAAGTATAAAATTGAGGCATTGATTGATCTTGTTGAGCAAAATAAGAAAGGGCTTAAATTTATTGCTAAATTTGTTGGAGACATTATTGGGCGTTCTGTTAAATTGCCTGTTATGTATTACAAGGCAGAGGAATTTAGCAAGCTTGAAAAGAAATTTAGCTATAGAGTTTCTAAAGCTTTAACTCCGATATTTAAAATAGCATCTATTTTTATTGTTTTAACTTTTTTGTCTTTTTATTTTCTAGTTGATGTTATGTTTTTTTACATTGTATCCGATAGAAAGTATAAAGAAGGAATAGTTTACATATATGAGAATAAGAGAGAGCTTGCTAAAGCTACTTTTAAAGATGCATATTATATGCGACCTAACAAAAAGTGGTTTCTTACTTATGCCAGGGCTTTTGATGATATAAGAGATTTTGATAGTGCTGAGGAGAAATACGAAGAATTATTTACTGTTGATCCATTTTCTGTGGATGCTTCTAAGAGAAGACGTAAAAATTTTGATAGGGATGGGTATATATCTTATGCTTCTATGAAAATGAGGCTTGGTGAGTATGCTGATGCCAATTCAATTTTGGATGAAGTTATATCTTATTCTGTTTATGATTATGAGGCATTAATGGCTAAGGGCGATAATTATTTTCAGTGGGCCCAAACAGATCCTACGTATTACAAAGATAGCATTAATAGTTACACTATTTTGCTTTCAAAATATGGTCGTAAGAAGGAAATTTTATTTAAGCTTTTTAATGTTTACATTGAAGCTGGTGCAGATAGAGAATCAGAAAATGTAAATGCCTTTATTAAGGCAAATGCAGAACTAGATATTGATGAGGTAGTGTATACTAAATATGCTAAAAAATTGATAGATAGATATGTTGAGTTTAAAGTTTATCATAAAAGGATAAATGCTTTGTCTAGAAATCTCAAATATTTCAGTGCCCAAATTAACTTACTTAATAAAGAATTTTCTAGTTTTAAGACAGGTAATGGAAAGGGTATTTACAATTCTTTAAATGATATTAATCTTAATTCGGAGATCGAGTATATTCTTAGAAGAATTTTGATCAAAAATCCTGATTACAATAAGGCTCTGTTTGAGAGTGGTAGATATTTTTATTATATGGGTGATTTTAAGAAATCGGAAGGGTATTTGTTAACAGCGTTAAATAGCTTTAGACAGGAAGATTTAATTGAAAATTTCTCTGAAAAAATTATTGCTTATAGAATTTTGTCGGATATTTATGAGATGGAAAATGATGTTCTGAAAGCAAGTAATATTATGAGCTTAGCTTTAAATGAATATGATTTTTATAAAAGAAATGGACTTATTAAAGTTTCTAGAGAGCTTGCTTTGCTTTATGAGAAGCAAGGGGATATTCTTAGGACTTTAAATGGTTTTAAATCGGCGATCTCTTCTTATAAGATGGCAATAAATGAAGGTGTTAATTCTCCAGATGTTTATTATAAATTAGCATTGCTTAATTATAAGGATAATAATTATAAAGATGCATTGGCTTGTTTATTTAAAGTTGAGAATATATCTGGATTTGCAAATAATGATAAGGTTTTAAATTCAATTGCATCTGTTCTTTATAAAATGGGTGATTTTGAGGCTTCTAGAAGTTATTATTTAAGAGTATTGCAGAATTTAGAATCAGAGAAGTCTAGCATTTTGAGTTTTAAGCCTAAAGAAAATGATTATCATAGAGATTTATTAATAAGAAAAATTGAGATTTGCAATAATCTTGGAGTTGTTGAGATAAGAGCATCTCTTGGTGATAGGGTTGGAGCTAGTGTTATTAAAGATAATAGGCTGTTTGATTCAGGAGTTGCAAATTTAACTGAATCCTCTAGAATTTTTGATCTATTAAATCGTGATGATATGGTTAAGACTGCTAAAAAAGATCTAGCTAGCTTAAACCTTAGAAATATTTTTAAGAATAATTTTATTAGTTCTAAGACTTTGTTTTATGATAATTTATCTGATAATCTTTAGATTTTGATTAAAATTTATTGGTGAGGGTGTGTGTATAAGGTTGCTGATTAATTTGTAAGGGTTTGTATGAAAAAAGCTTACTTTATTATTTTCTTGTTTATTGTATTGAATTTATTTGCATCTATGGATGATGATTTAAGTATTGATATTGATGATGTGTATGTTGAAGCCCATGAAGATGGTTTCCATCTTTTTATTAGGAAAAAGCCAAATGTTAAGTCAGTTATTTTAACTGAGTCTTTTGAAATTCCAGATAAGAGTAAAGATGTCTCTACTTATTCATTTAGAACATTGGAGTATAATAAGATCAATGGTGATGAGATTAGGATTTTAAATGGTAGAGTTATTCAGAATAAAACTCTTTTATCATTGACATCTTCTACACCTGTTCAGAATAGGAAATTTGGACAGGCTTTTCATATTTTAATACCTAAGAGATTGAGGTATGGTTTTCCTGATTTTTCCACAAGGAGTGGTGATATTAATTTAGAAGTTCTTAGGATAAATAAAGAACCCTTTTGGTTTTCAATTAGAACTTTTGAGAAAAAATATAATGATTATTTAGGGCAATATAAAGATAATGCTTATGAGTTATTTTTTGGGGATACTCAACTAGAAAATACAAGTGAGCCTAATAGTTTAGAAGAAGCATTTTATAGGTTTTCTGATGATGTGATTGTTGCAGATAAGGGCCCTGATATTGTTGATAAAATAAAAGATATTCTAGAAAAATCAGAAGATCCACTTGCTGATTTAGATCTTGTTTTTGTTATTGATGTGACTGAGAGTATGAAAAATCATATTGAAATTTTAAGGAAACATCTTTTTGATATGGTAGAATCTCAGTTAAATAAATTTAAGTCTTATAGAATAGGTTTCGTATTCTATAAGGATTATCTTGAGGAGTTTTTAACAAGATCTTTCGATTTTAATAATAAGGAATATTTAAATAGTGTTCTTAGAGATGTTAGTGTGAGTGGTGGCGGAGATTATCCTGAAGCAGTATTTGAGGGAATTAATGCTGCTGTTACTCAGTTTGATTGGCAAGCGGATAATCGATTTATTATAGTGTTGGGTGATGCACCGCCTCATGAATATCCTAGAGGGCCTATAGTTTATGAGGATGTTATTGAAGCAGCTAAGCAAAAAGATATTACGATTTATGGAATATTACTTAATTAATAAGTAATATTAATTGAATATGGTGATTTATCTTTTCTCTTAATTGTTTATTTTCTCTATTATCTTTTTAGATAGGGGGATAATCCACTTTGGAGATTGTATATTAGACTGTATTATTTCTTCAAATAGCTTTTTTGCCGTTTCTTCTTTATTTGTTATGTAATATATGAAAGCAATTTCATACTTTCCAGTGGCAACTATGCTTTCGTTTTCTTTGTAATTTTCAATCATTTTTGTGTATATTTTTAAAGCAGATTTATAGTCATTAACATTTGTTGCCTTTTGAGCTTCTCTTAAGTAAATACTGTAAGGGGTTTCTTTTGTAAGTTGTTTGTCTAGATGGGCTGCTGTATAGCAGGAAAAAAATAATATGCTTGTTAGTATTAATTTTTTCATTTTTCATTCTCTTGTTTCATTATAAAATTTTATTAGATATAAAAAAAGAAAACAAGCATAAACTTGTTTTCTTTTTCTGTTTTATTTAGAAGGAATTATTATTTTCCAGTTTTCATGTATTAAATCTGGATTTTGAATTTTTTGTCTGTTTGCAAACCAAATTTTTGGCCATAAATAAGGATCATTATATAATTTTTTAGAAATGCCCCATAAGGTGTTTCCAATTTTAATTATATATAGTTCCTTACTTGCATTGCTTTGATAAGCCTTTAAATATCTTGCGGAATCTAAGAATAATTCATTTGCAAGTCTAAGGTTATTGAAGTTCTTGGCTTCAAGTCCTTGTTCCCATAATTGTCTGGCTTTTTCGATAAGCTGAAGTATTTTGAATTTAGTTGAATCTGGTTTTTGCATTTCTTTAGCTGTTTCTTCATAAGCAAGTACTAATGGAGTTGCTTCTCCAAGTAAGTAAGAATTGTCTTCAGAGTTTAAGAGATTTATATATTTACCTTGATCCTTAAGTAGAGTTCTTCCATTCCATGGTGAGGGTTGAATGAGTTGGTTATTGCTATAAATGGGAAGATTAGAAGCAGCTTCCAGTGCTTTTAATTGTTTGTACATTCTTTCATCTGTTTCTTTAAGAGCTCTTGATTCTTTTGCCTTTTTAGCAGTTTGTTGTGCTTTGTTAAATGCTTTACTATACATTTCAAGGGAATCTTCAATGTCATACATTTTGTATTTTTTTGTCGCTTCGAAATATAAGTTATTGACTTCATCGATTTCTAATGGAATCCATATGTATGCTTCATTATTTTCAGCATCGTTCAGATATTTTTCAATATTGTCTTTCAGGTAATTTATTTTTTCTTTTTTTTCTATTGTATCTCGTGCGACATTTTTATATCTTTCTAATACTTTTAGAGCAGTTTCATTGGCTTCTTTAATCATATTTTTTGCAAATTTTGCTTCCATCTCTTTTTCAAGCTTTTCAGCTTTATTAAATTCTTCAGAATAAAAAAGATCTCCGCGCTCTTTTATGATCCCATTTTTGATCTCTTCAATGTCTCTTTTTATATCTCCTGTTTCCTTAGGTAAGATTTTGGAGTTTACACTCTTTTTGTCTTCCTGCGAAGTTGCACATGAAACTAGGAAAAGAGTGGATATAGATAACATTAAAAATAATAACTTGTTTGCTTTTATCATAAATACATCCTTCCTATATGATATTGACTATAATAAGTTAAGAACTTTGCTTTTTAGACATTAATTCTTTCATCTTTATATAAATCCTATAACAGCATACTATTACATAATTTGACATTTACAATTTTTTTGCTTTTATCTGATGTTCCATTTTTATTGTATCAATACTCTAACTGTTGCCTTAGTGTTACTCTGAATGTTTAGTGGTGTATCCACATGTTTTTTCTTCTGGCTCTGAAGTGGTTGAGCATGAAATTAAGGAAAAAACAAGTATAGATAACATTAAAAATGGTAATTTGATTTTTTTCATCATAGGTACATCCTTTTGATATTATGTTTTGGCTACATAAATTGCAGCTTTTTTAAGCCTTAGCTTCTTTAAAGAACAGGCCTGGCAAAAATATTATTTTTACACTTTTTGCAGAATTATAGCGTATTTTTCATTTTTATTAAAGTTAGTAAATATCTTTAAAAAAGATATAATTAACCTTATAAGATTTTAGAAAAGAGGAAAATTTGATTTTGAAGTCATATATTATTATTCTTTTACTTTTATTCTTGCAAATAGCATTATTCTCTCAAGTAGCATCTGTTAAAGAAATGGAAGGTCAGATTAATGTTGTAAGAAATGCTATTCCTATTAAATTAGATTTGGGTGATGAAATTTTTGAATATGATTTTATTGAGGTTGGAGATAATTCTAAAATTAAGATAGGTTTGTATGGAATCAATGGTGTTTCATCAGATTTAACCTTGAATTCTAACACACATAGCCTTATTTGTTATTCTTCTCTTAAAGATGTGCAGAATGCAAAAATATACTTATTTAAGGGAAGTTTAGAGGTGGTTATTTATAAGGTTGTTAAAGGTTCTTCATTGTCTGTTGATATAAATAATTATTTTTTTATGACTGATGCTCCGTCAAAATTTTATGTCAATTGTGAATACTTTAATAGTTATTTTGTTAGTGTTTTTGACGGTGTGCTTAAGCATTATAATAAGGATGAATATTGGATTTCGGCAGGTACTAGTATTTTGCTTTGGGATAATAATTCTTTTTTATCTAAAAATGGTGATTCTGTTTCGGAAAATGTAATTCAAAATTTTAAAGAAATGTCTCGTAAAAATTTTATTTCCTTGAATAGTAGGCATTCAAATTATATATTTTCAAAATATATTGAAGGTAGTTTTAGATTTGATTTTGTATATGATTATCTTGTAAGAGATCCTAAATTTAATACCATATATTCAAAGTGGAGTTTAGAGGACAAAAATCATGTCTTGGGAGATAGGATTGTAATGATGAATTATGTTAATTATTTAAGAGGTAGAATAGGTATTCTTTTTAATAATTTTATTTATTTGGCCAGTATGTTTTTTTTCATAGAGGATATTGTTAAGAATTTTTCTGATATGTCTGATAAAGTGGTTATTTATGGCTCTATTTTGAAATTTTTCGAAAATTATAAAAAAGACAGATCCTCTTTAATAAAGAAGTTTTTTAAAACTATTCATTCTTTTAAAATGTATTTAATTCGTACAAATGGTGATGTTCCTAGTAATTTAAGTATTAATGAATTTTATTTATTAAGGCCTAGAGAATTTTGATTTTGATCAAATATTTGTCTGATTTTAACTTTATTCCATGAATTTGAAGTTCAGTTTACTCAATTATTAAATGCTTTATTATTAATTTTAGCTAGCTGTAATGTGTTTATAAAGTTTTTTGCAAATATGTCTTTTGAAATTAGTCATTTTAAAGTTGATTTTAAGCTGATTTAAGCAAAATATGGTATAAGAATTGGACGTAGTAGAGGCTTTTATGATATCTTTTTAAAAGAAACTTTTCTTGAGGAATTGGTATTTTTTGGGTATTGGATTTGCAATTATTTTATACTGTTTTGTTCTTGTAGCATTAAGATTTATGTCCTTTTTTGAAAAGAAGGTGTTTTATTTTTGTGAATAGATTTTTTTTATTTAGAATTTTTTGGATTTTTATTTCATTAATCTGTTTGTTTTTATTTGTTTATGTGAACTTTTTTAAAGTTAGAGAACTTAAGTTTTCATCTAATAAAAAAATTGCATTTTTTATTCCTGGAATCATTGGTGGTTCACCTTCCTATGAAGCAATGTATGATTTTTTGATTGAATTTAAAAAAAATAGAAGTGATATTGAAATTAAGTTATTTGAAGCTGGGTTTAATCAGCATGAATGGATAGAATTACTTGAAAAGTTATTAAATTCTAAAAATTATGATTTTTTGATTACAACAAATAATGTAATGCAAGGACTTATCGATAGGGTTTCCCAAAATTATCCTTATACTAAATTTTTGCTTTTTGATTCTTTGGTTAAGAATGCTAATCCTCAAGTGTATTCACTGTCTTATAATGTTGCAGAAGAGGCTTATATATTGGGTTATTATGTGGGTTTGTTTTTACAAGGTTCTAATTTATCAAATAAGAATGTTGCTTTGATTGCTGGGCAAGAATATCCTGTTATGAATAATTATATTTTTCCTTATTTCAAGAATGGATTTAAAGAGATTTTGGATTCAGAAGTATTCTTTAGAACTTTAGGAAATTGGTATGATAGCAATAGAGCGAAGATGCTATCTGATTCTTTAATTTTGGATTCAGGAGTTTCTGTAATTCTTCCAATTGTGGGTACAGCTATTGAAGGAGTTCTCTCATCAGTGCGTGAGCATGGCATTTTTGCTGTTCTTTTTGATGGTGAAGATTATTTGGATAATAAAGATAAGATCATTGGTTCTGGAATTACAAATCATAGATTTTGTTTAAAAAAAGTTTTGAGTAGAGCTCTTAAAGGAGAGATTAAGTATGGAACTTATGAGGTTTTTGGATTTAAAGAAGGGGGAATTTCATTTAATTTGTTAAATGAGTTTTATGTAAATAAGACTGATTTAGAACTTAAGAAGAGAATTGAGAAAAAGATAGAAGAGATGAGTAATATTGAGATAAAAATAGATTTATAATGGTTTATGGTAGAGTTTAAAAACATAGTAAAATCTTTCCCAGATATTGAGAAACCTATTCTAGATAGTGTGAATTTAAGGATTGAAGAATCTAAAATTTTGACTGTAATTGGAAGGAATGGGGAAGGTAAGAGTACCTTATCAAAAATAATAGCTGGATTTGTTTATTTTGATAGTGGTGATGTATTTATAAACAATAATAGACAGCAAAACTGGAATGTGGATGTGGCAAAAAGTAATGGTATTTATATTGTGTCGCAGATTCCAAAGCTTGATATGAATTTAAGGGTTTGGGAATATCTTAGTATTTATTGGTTTGATTCTAAATTTTTTATGCCGATGAATAAATCTAAGACTTATAGGTATTATAGGTGGCTTAGGCAATTTTACAATATTACTTTTGATTTAGAGGCTAGAATACAAAATTTGAATATTAAAGAAATATATTTTTTGCTTATTATTTCTTCCCTTAAAAAAAATGCAAAGATCATTATTTTTGATGAAAGTGTGGCTTATTTCTCTCAAAAAGAGGCTAAAGATTTTATTAAATTGCTTCAATACCTTAAAATAGCAGGAATTACTTCTCTTTTTGTTACACATAGAGATGTTGGGGATGCCATAAGATTTAGTGATGAATTTATTATTCTAAAAGATGGAAAATGTTTTCGAACGATCAATAAAGAGATAATACTTAGCAAAATTGAAATACCTGCTGATAAGTTTATTGCTGCAAGTATTAGGCGTGGTGAATTAAATGAAGACTTTATAAAATTTAATTTGTTTTTTGAAGATTTCTGGAAGTATGATATTAGTTTTTCTTTAAAAAAGAGAGGAGTTTTTGGAATTATTGCGGAAGATGCAGCAATAAAAACATGGGAAAAATTATTCTTGGGTAAAATTCCATTTGTAGGATGCATCAAAATGAATGGGCGTAGATATGAGCGTATCAATATTTATGAGATGAAGGCAGGATTATTACCTTTAGGAATTGGTAATTTATTTTCTGATAATGCTACTATATTGGATAGCTTTTTAGCTAAGATAATGAGTTTTGAGAATGAAGTTTTTATTAAGCGATCTACTATTAATAAACTCAAAAAATTTTTTAAGCAAGATATGGAATATTGTGATAGTAAGATATTAAAAACTTTTTATTCTAAATCTTTTGCATTCTCTGGAGGGATTTTAAAAAAACTTGCTCTTTTTAGAGAAAAATACATTACAAAGAGCTTTTTAATTTGTTTTTCTCCTCTTAGCAATCTAGACTATAGGGCCTATATTGAGACATCTAATTTTATTCGTAATTTTTCTAATGAGAAGCCTGTGCTATTGATTACTCCTAATTTGGATGAACTTCTTCTTTTAGCAGATGATGTTTTGGCAATAAAGGCCGGTGAAGTTATATTAAGATTAGAAAGGGGACATATCGACAAAGCAGCTTTAAAGGAAATGTTATTTATATGAGGACATTTAGAAAAGAGTATGTTCTCTTAGTATTTTCACTTAGTATATTAGGTATTAGCTATTTTTTTGATGGATTTTTTAGTTTTTCTTACATTAAGATGATATTGTGGAATTTTATATTGCTCTTATTAATTGCTACAGGGATTTCTACTTGTGCTAGAAGTAATAGTTTGACTCTTGGAGATGAAGGTCAAGTTTACTTTGGAGCATTTTTATCATATGTATTTTGTGAGTTGTGTGGACTTACATACTTTAATTTTTTATTAGTAATGATTTTAAGCTCGTTTTTAGTTGGTGTAATAGGAATTATTCCTTTTTTATTAACATTCTTTTTTGGCTTAAATGGGATGCTTACAGGTCTTTTAATGTCTTATGGGAATCAGAGATTGGTTGATGGATTAATATCAAAGCTTTTAGGTTCGAATGAATTTTTAAGTCGGACAAAAAGTATTAATAAGATATTTTCTCTTGATGTTTCTTTGCCGTATTTGCTTTTGTTTAGTTTTTTGGTTTGGGTATGCTATGTATTTGTCCATAAAAGAACTATTTTGGGATTAAAACTTGAGATATTGAGTGATAGAAAGCCTTTAAGCAAATTTTTTAATATTGATGAATTTAGATATAAGTTTTTTACAGTATTTATTAGTTCTTTTTTAAATGGTCTTGTAGGTTCAATATTTTTAATTTTTTTTAAAAATTATTTATTTCTAGGGATAACCTCCGGACTTGGTTGGAATGGATTTGTTGTTGCTGTAGTTTCAGGATTTAATTATATGTATGTATTGTGTTTTAGTTTATTTTTTTCAATGCTTAATGAATTTAATAATTATCTTAAAATAAATTATGCTTTTAGGTTTGAATTTATTGGGTTATATCAATCTGTTTCTATTTTTATCTCTTTATTTTTAATAAATAATTCAGGTAGAAAATAAATGCTTGGTGTTTTTTTAAATTCTATAATATTTGCATATTTGGCTCTTGGAATTCTTTATACTGAAAGATTAGGATTGCTAAATATAGCTATTGAAGGAATTTCTTTTTTGGCTGTTTTTTTGACATCTCTTTTTATCTATTTGGGATATGGAATACCTGTATCAGGTATTATAACGATTTTTATTAGCTTGATATTTGGTTTTTTTTTGTCTTTAATTGTGAGAAATGGGTATAACATTTTTATAGCGGGCATAGGAATTAATATATTGTGTTATTTTTTAGTAGGAGTTTTGATGAAAGCCAATTTTAATTTTATTCCGGGATTTAGTTTGAATGTATCTAATAATTTTGCTGTTACATTTTTTACTATATTGTTTTTTGTTTTATTAGGTTTTAGTATTTATATACTAAATTATTCGAGAGTTAGAGTAGTTTTTGAGTTTATTCGTTCAAGTGATTATGAGAATTTATTGGGAGAGAAAATTAGTCATTATTTTAAATCTTTTGCTATCTTTATGTCAGTGATCTTGGCAAGTATTGCAGGTTCATTTCTTGCTGTAAATTTTAATTTTTATTCTTATAATTTGGGGTTAAATAATGGTTGGCTCTCAATTTGTATATTGCATATTGCATTTGCAAATCCTTGGCTTGTTTTTCCAATTTCATTCTTAATGGTATTTCTTGAATACAAATTTTTCAATTTTCAGGATTATGTTAATTCTTATATTGCTCTTTCATTAACCTTTTATATGGCTATATTAATCAATATATTTGTTTCTATTTTTAGGAAAACTAAATTATTTTAGCAGTGTCATTTATTGAGTTTTTAATCCTTTTTAAGGCTTTCATTTGTAATTCTAAGTCTTTGATTTTATTTTTATTAAATTCATAGAAAGGAATTTGTTTTATGATAGCTAAATTATTGATAAAAATTGTAAATATGATATCGTCATATGTTTCTATTTGAAAAATAGCATTCATTATTAGATTGAACATTAAATCTTCATCTTGGATGAAATGATAAATTCCTTTTTTTAGGATGGCATCAATCAATACGAATAAGTTAGTATTTAGTAATTTTTGATTATTTTGAATAAATTTGATTATATAGTCCATTGAGTTGCTTGATTCTCCAATGAGAAAGTATGCCCATGAAATGTCAAGATAGTTTTTTGTATCTTTAAAATCAATTATTTGTAGATAGATTTTTGTTTGTTCAATTGCTTTTATCCAGTTGTTAGTTAAGTATTCTAATTCTGAGATCAGTAAATATACATCAACTTGTTTTGGATCTTTATTTATAATTTGTCTTAGTAATATTTTAGATTGATCGTATTCTTTTAAATCTTTAAGTAACATTGCCTTTATATAAAGTTCATCTATCTTATTTTGATTTATATCTTCTTTGTGATTTATTGCATAAATAGAAATAATGGTATTCATCCATACTAGTATTATTGTATATTTTTTCATAAATTTACCCCTTTTATTTTATATATAATGTCCATTATCATATTTTTGTACTTATTGTTCAGCTTATATGAATTTAACTCTTCAATAAATTTATTAAGATATGACATTGCAAGATTTGAAGAATCTTTAATAGCATTTGATGAGTTAATCATATTGCTAAGTTTTAATATTTCTTCTGTTGATTCATTTATAGGTTTATTTTTAATTTTGATTAGCTTTTGAATAATTTGCTTATCAAATTGTTTTTCTTTTAAAAAATATATTATAGGTAGACTTTTTTTTCCTTCAATTAAGTCTTCTCCAAAGTCTTTGCCATTGATTCCATCTTTAATATTTTTGATATCGTCTATTATTTGGAAACAGGTTCCAAGTTTCAGAAATGTGTTATAAAGATTTTTTGCCTTGTTTTCATTATTTGTGAGTATTCCGGCTAAAAATCCAGCCATTCCAAAAAGGGAGCTTGTTTTAAGTTCAACTAAAGATATGTATTCTTCAACATTTGGAATATATGTTTCATTATGCAATGCAATATCAATTCCTTGTCCTAGATGAAGATTTGAGAGGGTTGTAAAAAAATTTTCATAAATTAACAGTTTTTGACTTGTTTTTAAGTTTGAAGTTTGTATTAATTTTGCAGGCAGAAAATAAATTAGATTTGCTGTATTAATGCTACTATCGAGTCCATAAATTAAATGAATAGCAGGTTTTCCTCGTCTTTTGGTGGCTCCGTCTTCTATGTCGTCAATAATTAGGCTGCCAGAATGAGGTAATTCAAGTAGCATGCTTAGATTGTATAAGTTTTCGGTGTTTTTGTTGTTATATCCCAATGCATATGCTAGCAGAATCATTAGCATTGGTCTTATTCTCTTTCCTCCTCTATTTATTATTTCAATAGCTGGGGCTTTAATTACCTTTATTGTGCTTTCTTTTATTTTCAGTTTTAGTTCTAACTCTTTGTCTTTAAATATATTTAGAAAATAATCATTTGAAAATACAGTGTTAATATTTTTTTCGATCTTATCTAAAAATGATTTATTTTTCATAATAATAATTATAATAAAAAGTATAATGATAGGTGTATTTAAGAGATTTATATGTATGATGTTGTTGATCAATATTCACAAAGAGCTAAAAGAGAAGGGTATCTTGCAAGATCTGTTTATAAGTTAATCGAAATTGATAAAAGGTTCTCTTTATTTTCTGCTGGCAATATATTAGACATTGGGGCATCTCCTGGGAGTTTTTCTCAATATGCTTATGGTCGTCTTAAAAATGGGGTGCTTGTTGCGGTTGATCTTAATGATATAGCGCTTAATTTTACTAGTAATTTTTATTTTATTAAGGGTGACATATATGTTCATGGTTTTTGTCAAAAGATCAAGACTTTTGCACCTTATAGCTTAATTATAAGTGATGCAGCCCCTAAAACTACTGGTAATAGGTTAGTTGATACAAGCAATTCTTTTAATTTGAATATGAGAATAGTTGAATTGGCTTCTGATATCTTGATAAGAGGTGGTAATTTATTACTTAAGATTTTTCAAGGAGGCGATGAAGAACAAATTTTTTATAAGCTTAAGAGTTGTTTTAGGTTTGTCAAAAAGATTAGGCCTAAAGCCGTTAGGCAAAATTCCTTTGAAATTTATTTTTTATCTAAAGATTTTATTGGAGTGGAAACAAATATTTAAGTTAATTTAAGGGGATTGGGATATGTCTATAGAAGAAAAGGTTATGGAAAGAAAGTCTTATTTACAAATTGCATGTTTTAAAATGGGCAAGGAAATTTATGGGATTTCAATAAATCATATTAGGGAAGTAATTAAGGTTCCGTTGGAGGGTATATATGCAATACCCAATGTTCCTGATTATGTTACTGGTATTTATAATCTTAGAGGCAATGTTATCCCTTTAATAAATTTAAATGTTAGATTTAAAATTCCTTCGATTTATATAACGGAAGAAGATAAGCTTCTAACAGGTTATTTAATAGTAAAGATTAAGGATAAGCTTTTAGGGATATTTGTAGATAGAGTTCTAAAGGTCATTAACTTTGACGAATCTAAGGTTCAAGAGCCTCCTGCTACTTTGCAAACTTTGGACAGGAAGTATATTTCTGGTGTTGTTAGAATTGAGAACGATGAAAATTTTGGGAGTGAATATTTAATTCTGATTGATATTGAACGAATATTTGACAAGAGTGAGTTTGAAAAGATTCCATATAAGGATAGTGATGAATAGTAAGGTTCTTATTTACATAAATTATGCAAATTTAGATGCCGAAACTCTTGCTTTTGAAATACAAAAATATTTAAAACATAAATATGGTGTTTTAAGTTTGTTTACGGGACTTAATCAGTCTTCAGAGTTATTAACTGGTGACGATAATTTGATGTTTGCAATAACTTTAGGTGGAGATGGTACGGTTTTATTGGCTAGTAGCTTGCTTTTGAAAAATAATATTGATATCCCAATTATTTCAATAAATTTGGGTAAGGTAGGGTTTTTGGCAGACATAAAACCCAGAGATTTTAAAAAGGTAATAGATAAGTTTTTTGATAATTCTTTAGTTATTCATAAAAAATATTTGCTTAATATCAGTGCTTATGAGAGTGGACATAATATACTTACTAAGTATGCTTTAAATGATGTAATTATTCGTTCTAGTATTCTTAATAAGCTGATTTATACAAATCTTAGAGTTAATTCGGAAGATTTTCTTTCATATAGGAGTGATGGAATAATATTTGCAACTCCAACAGGTTCGACTGGATATTCTTTCTCAGCAGGTGGATCTGTTTTAGAATCAGATCTTCAGGCTTTTATTTTAACGCCTATTTCTCCACATTCTGTTTATAATCGTTCTTTTGTTTTTTCAAGCGGTAGTAAGCTTTCACTTTCATTTCATAAAGAATATGCATTATTCCCTGCATCAATTTTTGTTGATGGCATTAATATTGGTAAATTTAAGGTTGATGTTGTTTTTGAATTAGGTCTTGATAATAAGAGTTTGCGTTTTGCATCTTTTTGTACAGATACTTTTGTTAGGAGACTTAAAAATAAGTTATTATAAGATATAACATTTTATAATAACTAGTTTGTTTTTGAGTTTTGTATGTTAGTTGAGCTTTTTATAAAAAATTTCGTTTTAATTAAAGAGTTATCCATTAAGCTAAATGCAGGTCTGGTGGCATTCACAGGTGAATCTGGAAGTGGAAAAAGCCTATTGTTGTCATCGCTTTATTATTTATTTGGTGGAAAGCTTAAAAATAATATAATAACTGATGGTGAGCGGGAATGTATTTTACTTGCTAAGTTTAAGGTAAATGGCGATGTTAAAGGTTATTTATCTTACAAAGGTATATTAGTGAAAGATTTTATTATTATAAAGAGAGTAATTGTATTTGAATCCTCAGATACTTTTTTGAGTAGTTATTATATTAATAATGAACCAATTTCTAGTACCATTTTAAGAGCAATTTTTCATATGTTAATTGAGGTGCATTCTCAAAATCAACAGTACTTAATTTTGAAAAATCCCTTAAATAATCTGAAGATTTTGGATAATTATAGTAATTTAAATGTTCAATTGGAAGAATATAGATTAGCTTATGAAGAATACATTAAATATTTAAATGATTATGATAGTTTTGTTTTAAAAGAAAAATTGCATAAAGATAGTATGGAAGAGTATAAAAAAATAATTGATGAAATAGATTTTGTTAATCCTGAAGTAGGGGAAGAAGAAATTCTAAAGACCAGATTAGATGAGCTTAGGAATCATGAATCTTTATGTAATGCGCTCTCAAGCTTGAAGAGTGTTTTAAGCTTGAGAGATGGTATTTCTGCTTTAAGTGAGATACGAAAGGTAATTTGTGATGCAGAATATCTTTCAAGAGTGAACAATAATTATATTGAACTTGAAAATCGTCTTAAAAACTCTTACTATGAACTTGAAGATGTTGGTCAAGCTTATAGTAGGTATCTTTTTGATAAGACCTATGATGATAAGGAAATTGAATTAACAGAAGGTCGACTGTATGATCTTTCTCGTATTAAAAAAAAATATGGACCAAGTCTTGACGACGTCATAGCATTGAGAAAAAAGTGTGATGATATCATTGATTTGTCACTTGATTTTGAGACTGAAAGACTATATAGAAAAAAAAAGTTAAATGGGTTGTTTGAAACAGTTAAAAAATTGGCATCTGATATTTCAAGTATTAGACGGGCAGCTGCATTTAGCTTTGCATCTAGTGTGACAGAAATTTTGCATAAGCTTAATATGACTGATGCGGAGTTTTTTGTATCAGTCTCTGAAGGGGAAATTAAATCAACAGGTGGTGATGAGGTAGAATTTTTAATTTCTAGTAATCTTGGTTTGAAAGCTCAACCAATTTATAGAGTTGCATCTGGGGGTGAGCTTTCAAGAATAATGTTGGCTATTAAGAGTGTTCAAAATGTTGATGAAAATAAGCTTATTATATTTGATGAGATTGATTCTGGTATAGGAGGTGAATCTGGGGTTAGTTTAGGTAAATATTTAAAGAGCTTGTCAGATAATATGCAAATATTTGCTGTTACTCATCTTGCTAATATTGCAAGCCTTTCAGATTATCATATTTTAGTGAAAAAAGAATGTATTAAAGATAAAACTTATGTTCAGGCTTCTTTGTTATTGGGTGATGATCGTGCTTCAGAAATTGCTAGAATGCTTAGCGGAAATGTTAATGAAATTAGCTTTAAGCATGCCGAGGAGCTTTTAAAGGATAATACTTGATTATAAGTGGGTGTTTATGGATTTAGTGCATAGTGAAAATTATCAAAAAATTTTGCTTATTGATAATCTTATTTTGCAAACTTTAAACGAGATAAAAGATATAAAGAAATCTGGTAGTCTTACAGTAAATTCGGAATTAATAGTTAATTTTATTAATTTGAATTTAAATGTTCTAAGTTATATTGCATCATTGAATTATTTTTATACAAGACCTAGATTAAAAGTTAACTATGATTTTCGAACAAATCTTTTTAATTTTATTTCTGATTTTTCATTATTTGTTAGTCCTATTTTGCTTATCTCTGCTAGGGAACTTATGACAAATGAATCTTTGCTTGATTTAAATCCTGAAGAGCGATTTTTAATTGTTAATAAGTTGGGATATCTTATTGACTTAGGATTGTATTTTAGTAAAGGTGATTCTAAATCAGTTCTTTTTTTAGAGGATATATATCTTAAATTTATTATTTTGACTAAAAATTTTATTGATTTTAAGAATTTATCAAAAAATTTACTTATTGATAGTCCTTTTTATAAGGTTCAATTATCCCATCTTTTTAAATCTTTAGAGCTATTAGAAGAAGGAGCATTTTTGCTAAGGGCCAGATACGAAACAAATGAGGCTTATGGACTCTCAGAGCAAATTCTAAATTATATTGAGGCTGGAAGAATTTTAGCTGTTGTTACTTCTCAAAAAGAAGTAGCTGATAAGTTTGCAAAATTTTATGAAGTTTGGTCTGTTAAATTTCAGTCAGATTTAGGAAAGATCAGATGATGTTATATAGAGGGTTTTAATAATCTTGAATCTTTATGAAAAAAATTTAACTAAATTTAGGAAAATCAAATTTTTTTGTTTTGTTTTTTTTTTGATGTTTTTGATATTGATTAATTCTGTATTAAAGCGAAAGATTAATATTTCAACTTTTTATAAGTTTAATCACTTTAGGCATTCTGATAATTTAGTTGATGTTGTTTCAAAGAATAATGTTTTTATTAAAGATCGAATTTTGAGTCTAGATCTTGATAAATATTATTATCATGTTATAAGTGAGCGTCTAGTAAGTTTTTCAGATTGTTACTATGTTCTTAAGAAGTTTCAAAATAGTTATTCTGTATTTTCTAGGAAGACAGATAGATTCTTGTTTTCTTTGGAATGTGAAGATTTTGTTTTTGCAAAAGATGACGCTATTTTTGCTTTAAATAATTTATATAAAATTTTGGAAGTTTATGGTGAGGGTGGAAGTAAGATTTTGTCTCTCAAATTTATTGCCTCAATATTAAGTATTGATTATAATGATGGAGTTTTGGCTTTGGGACTCTCTGATGGTAAGACTTATGTATATAAGCATGGAGAAATGGTTTATAGTGGTGATTTGATTGGTATTGGCTTGCCAGTTATATGTGTTAAATTAAGCTTAGATAATAAGTATTTATGTATTCTAAGAGAGGATGGGGAATATTCTTTAGAAGTGGTTAATTTAGAGAATGGATATAATCAGGTTTTGTGTTTAAAGAATTTAAAGATTAAGGATTTTAGTCCTTTTTTTAAGGTTGATAGGTTTTATAATTTGTTTGTTGAAACAATAGATTCATTTTTAATATTTAATATTGAAAATGATAAAATTTTTAGAGTTGATAATAAAAATTCTATTTTAAAAGCTGATTATGATTCTTTTTTTAGAGTATATAGAATATATTTTTATGATTTGGTTGATAATATGATCAATATAAGGACTTATTTTGTAGATTCTTATGAATTGTTTGATAATGTATTTTTTAAGGATGCAATAAGTTCATATGTTGAATTTAATGAAGGAATTTTATATTTTAATGATAATAGTAATTTAAAATATTTAGGGCTGTAGTTGTAATGATGATTGCTTTTCTTTTTTTATTTAGTTGTTCTAATTTGTATTCGTTTTTGGAATTTGGCAAGGGGGAGAAATTTGATTTAGTAGGTGATTTTGGGGAATTAAAAGATGGTGTTTTAGACATCGGTATAAGGTTAAGGGCTTGGGATACACATTTTTCTGTTTTTTCAAATAATTATAAAATTGTGTATTCTAGGAATAAGATGAGTAAATATGATAGAAGTATTTTGATCGTTTTTGATAAAGATTTAGGGCTTAATTTGGAGTTTTTTGGTGATTTTATATATAAAGATGAGAAAGTTTTTTTAAAGGATGATAGTAAAGTTTTTGATGTGGTAGTTTTTGATCAATATAGTGGGCAAATAGTTAATCCTTTATTTGTAATAAAGAATAGAAATAATTTAAATAGCAGTTTTTCCTTTTATTTGGGTGATATCTTTTTAAAAGGTAAGGGTAATACTAGATTCGAGTTAAAAGGGGATTTGAATCTAGAGCTAGAGTTAGGTAATTATAGTCTTGTTTTAAATTTTTTGAAAAATAATGTTAGAGCTTCAAAAGCTCTTAATGGTATTTACTATTTTGAGGTATTTCTAAATAATAACAGTATTTTTCGTGCTGATTTTCAGAGTATATTTTTAGACAATAATTCATATGTTATCTCTGGGGATAGAGATTGTGAATTAGATGTTTTTAACATAAAAAGAGATAATGGCAATATTGAGATAAATAATCTGAAGTTTACTAGTGGTCGTAACGAAATTAAGATTAAATATGGAGATGTTTATGATTCTAACAATAGCTTGATTTATAGGTTTACACTTAATGGATAATGTTATTGTTCATACCCCTGTACTTCTTGATGAAATTATTAATCTTGTAAATACCGTATATATGAGTGATGAATTTGTTTTCGTTGATTGTACCCTTGGGGAGGGAGGTCATTCAAGGGCCATTCTGAGGAAATATCAAAACATAAGTGTAATTGGTATTGAAAGAGATAACATTATTTTAAATAGGGCAAAAAAATTTCTTGTAGAATTTAAGGAAAAGGTTTCGTATTTTAATATTTGGTTTGATGATTTTTTTAGTGAATATCCTTTAAATAGTAAAGTAAATTTTATTTTAGCTGATCTTGGTGTTTCTATGTTTCATTACAAGATGAGTGGTAGAGGATTTTCTTTTGTTGGAGATGAAAGGTTAGATATGAGGCTTAACCCTGATGATGGGAGTCTTAATGCTTACGAGGTTATTAATACTTTTGGGAAAGAGAAACTTGAAGATTTAATTTATGAGTTGGGTGGTGAATATTATTCTAAAAGAATTGTTAAGTCTATTTTAGAATATAGAAAAGTTAAAAATATAAAAACTTCAAGAGAGCTTCAAAGCATAATTATCAAAGCATATCCTAGGATAAGGCTTAAAATAAATCCAGCAACTAAGACTTTTCAGGCATTAAGAATTTATGTCAATGATGAGCTTTTTCGTTTGAAAAAAAGTTTGCCGTTATGGATAAAAAGCTTATCAAGGAATGGAATCTTGGCTATTATTACATTTCATTCTTTAGAAGATAAAATTGTAAAAGGGTTTTTTAAAGGTTTAAATCAAGAGCAGTATTGTATACTTACTAAAAAGCCTGTAATTGCAAGCTTTGATGAGAAAAAATATAATAATGCATCAAGAAGTGCTAAGCTTAGAGCCATAAAAAAATTATATGAGTAAGATAGGAAAAATTGAACTTCGATTGTACTATTTATTGATTTTAGTATTAACAATTATAATATGTCTAAATATTTATCTCAATTTTAGATATGTTGTTAAGTTGCGTGAATTTGATAGTTTAAATTATGAGCAGGGTAATATTATTGATGAAAACCTTAGATTGTTAACTATAATATACGAACTTCAGAGTATTGATAGAATAGAAGAGCTTAGCCGAGATTATTTAGATTTAGAAAGAAAAGATAATAAGGATGTAAATGTTATTAAACGGTAGTATATTTGTGTGAGGGCATTTGGTGCATATAAAAATTGAGGACATTCTAGATTCTTCAAAAGATATTAAATTTGTTGGTCATTTAAATAATATGCAGAAGGTTGTGTCATTTTATTCTTTTGACAGCCGTGAAATAAATTCGGAAAATAGTGGAACTAGCCTTTATTTTGCATACAAAGGTGATAGGGTAGATGGATTTTCTTTTGTTGAAGATTTAATTGGTATTGGTGTTAAATGTTTTGTTTGTTCTGAGGATTATGAGCTTTCATGTTTTGATTATTTAAATAAGTATAAGGATTTAGTTTTTTTGCTCACTAGTAATGTAGTCATTCTTCTTCAATATTTAGCAGCGCATTTTATTAAAAGAACAAGTTTTAAGAGAATAGCTATTACTGGTAGTAATGGAAAGACCACAACAAAAGAGATGCTTTATAGTGTATTATCAAAGAGGTATAAAACTTGCAAGACTTGGGGAAATTTAAATTCAGATATTGGGCTTCCTTTGAGTATTTTGAGAACTGAGGGAGATGAAGAGTATGCTGTTTTTGAAGTAGGAATAAGCTACATTGGAGAGATGAGTCTTCTTGCTAAAATATTAAATCCTGAAATTGTTATTGTTACAAATATAAATTATGCACATATGCAAGCTTTTGGAGATTTAAAAATTGTTGCTTCAGAGAAGGCCAAAATAGTAACTAAGAGTACTCAGGTAATAATATTAAATGAGACTTGTCCTTATCATTCTTATTTAAAGGAAATAGCTAAGTCTGTTAATCCGGAGATTAATATTTTTTATTTTGATTTTCATAGTCTTAGAATTAGGGCATTTTCGTTTTTAGGTGAAAAGTTTTCTTATGATTTTACTTATAAGGGGTTTGATTATTCTGTTTTATTACCGGGTAAGCACAACATTTTCAATGCAATATCTTGTATTAATTTGGCTTTGTTACTTGGGATGAGTGAGAATGAGATTTTAGAGGGTCTTGTGCATGCTGATTTTCAAAAAGGTAGAGCAGAACTTTTAAGAGTAAAGGACTATTTGATTTTGAATGATTCTTATAATTGTAATTTGGATTCATTTATGGCTTTAAAAGAGATCATTTTGGATCTTGAGATTAAGGTTAAAAAAATTATTATTCTTGGTTCTTTTAAAGAACTTGGAAAATTTACATATGAAGTGCATAAAACAGCAATTCAGGAAGTTGTTTTGATGAATTTTGATGAAGTGTTTTTAATTGGTGATGAATTTCAAGAGGTGAAGATAATTGAAAAGTTGACTTTAAATAATTTATCTTACTTTAATAATTTTGAAGGTTTTATTGATTTTTTTGTTAAGAAGAGTTTGAAATCTCAGTGTTTTATTGTTATTAAAGGGTCAAGATCAAATAGGCTTGAAAGGGTTCTTGACTATCTTTAAGATTAATGTGAGGGGGGGGGTATGTTTTATCTTTTAGGACTTAGATTGCTGCAATATATTACTTTTAGAACTGCTTATGCTACTATTTTTGCATTTTTGTTTTCTTTAATTTTGGGTCCATTTATTATTGTAAGACTTAAAAAACTAAAACTAAATCAAATTTTAAGAGAAGATGGACCAAGGCGCCATTTAAGTGCAAAGACGGGCATTCCTAGTATGGGCGGTATTCTTATTTTTTTTTGTGTTTTAGTCTCTTTATTTTTTTGGGTTAATCCTTGGAATATTTATTTTTTAATTATACTTTTTGTCATGATTAGTTTTGCATGCCTAGGATTTATTGACGATTTTCTGAAAATCAAGAGAAAAAATTCAGATGGGCTTAATCCTAGTCTTAAAATTTATGGGCAGGTATTCTTTTCTTGTATTTCCGTTACTATGCTTTATTATTTTGGTGGCGATCATGTTAGTATAATTTATTTTCCATTTTTTAAATCTCTCAAATTAGATTTAGGGGTTTTGTATATTCCATTTGGAATATTTATTTTAATATCTGCATCTAACTCTTTTAATTTAACAGATGGGCTTGATGGACTTGCTATTGGACTTAGTATTGTTGTAACAGGAGCGCTAATAATAATAGCATATCTGACAAGTAGATCTGATTTTGCATTTTATTTAAATATTCCAAATATAAAAGGTTCTGAAGAGCTTGTAGTATTCCTTGGAGCTTTACTTGGAGGTAGTTTTGGATTTTTATGGTTTAATGCGTATCCTGCTAAGATAATGATGGGTGATACCGGTAGTCTGTCAATTGGGGCAATTCTTGGAATGGTGGCTTTAATCTTAAAGAGTGAGATTCTTTTTGCAATTCTTACAGGAGTTTTTGTAGTTGAGACTTTGTCTGTAATTATTCAAGTGGCAGTTTATAAAAAGACTAAGAAAAGAGTTTTTAGAATGGCACCACTCCATCATCATTTTGAGGAGCTTGGTTGGTCTGAGATGCAGGTTGTCATTAGATTTTGGATAATAGGTTTAATATTTGCTATACTTGCTTTAAGTACTCTTAAAATTAGGTGAATTTAGATTGGTTGTTATGTTTGTGGAGAAAGGTTCTCTTAGAAAATATTATTTGCTTGTTTTATTCTCACTTGTTGCTTATGGCCTTATTATATTTTATACTTCTTCGTTTTTTTTAAGTGTAGAACTTACAGGGGATCCTAATTTTTTATTTTTAATGCGTCTTAAATATCTTTTTTTAAGTTTTGTTGTATTTTTTGTTTTTGAGAGAATTTCGTTAGATTTTTTAAAAAGAGTTGTTTCTATTGTTTTGGTTGTAACTTTTGCATTGATTCTGGCAACTTTTTTTTCTCCTAGTGTTTCTGGAGCACAAAGATGGATATTTTTGAAAGGAACTAGTATTCAGCCTTCAGAGATTTTTAAGGTATCTTTTGCAATTTATCTTTCAAGTTATTTAAGTAAGTTTAGATTAAAGTCAGATAATAAGATTTCTTATTGGCTTAAGCCCATGTTAATTTTTGGTATTTTTTGGTTACTCATAATTTTGCAAAATGATTATTCAACAGCTATTTATTTTGCTATTCTTTTCTTTGTTGTTTTATTTGTTTCTGAAATATCATTTGGATATATTTTGGCTATTTTATTTACTTTTGTTCCAATTGCTATGATTTTTTTAATATTTGAGCCTTATAGAGTTGCTAGAATTTTTGCATTTTTAAATCCTTATGAAGATCCTTTAGGAAAAGGATATCAAATAATTGCATCACTTAACGCTTTAAAGAGTGGTGGGCTTGTGGGAAAAGGTCTTGGAATGGGAGAAATAAAGCTTGGCAGGCTTCCAGAAGCTAATTCTGATTTTATTTTTTCTGTGCTTGGAGAAGAGTTAGGATTTTTAGGTATTTGTTTTGCTATTATGTTGTTTTTTTTATTTTTTTATCTTGGCTATTTTATAGCTATTTTGGCGAAGACTAGATTTAGGTTTTTTATTGCATTTATTTCAAGTCTTACAATTTTTCTTCAAAGTATAATGAATATTTTAATTGCAATTGGACTTTTGCCTCCCACAGGCATAAATTTGCCATTTTTTTCCTCAGGAGGTTCTTCTATTGTTGTTACAATGGCACTTTCTGGATTGATTGCAAATGTTTCTAGAGATATTGAAAGTAAGTAAGTTTGAAGTTTTATTAAAGTGGTAATTTAATCTTGAATTTATGTTAATTTATCGAAAATTTTTGCTTATATATACTTACATAATAATTTCTGCTATCTTGTTTGAGATTATTTTTATTATTTTTATTTCACCTTATTTTTTAATTAGGTATATTAGTTTTAATGATGATATTCATATTTCTAAGGAAGATATATTAAGTATTTCAGGGATTAAACCCAATACTTATTATTATGATGCTGATGTTGATACTTATAAGAAAAATATTATGAGAGATCTAAGAGTAAAAAATGCAAAGGTACAACTTAAATTTCCCAATACAATTAGTATTAATATTGAAAGAAGAGTTCCTATTGTTACTGCCTATGATAATGTTGATGGCAATTTTATTTATTATTTTATTTCTTCAGATGGTGTAATTTTGGAAAAAAGTAAAGATTTAATTTATGATTTGCCTATAATTAGTGGATTAAATTTAAATAGCATTGAAGCGGGTGATTTTTTAGAGGATGGAATGTTGGCTATTGTAAAGAACCTTAACTATGTTAAAATAAATCAAATTACTTTATATAATTTAATATCAGAAATTAGTTTTTTGAAGTTGAATTTCTATGATTACAGAATTATTTTGTATATAAAAAATATATATAATAAGATACTGATAACATCGGATATGAATTTAATAAGTGTAATGTATAAGGTATTCATGATATCTGATTTACTAAGGGGAAGGTCTGATACTATTGATTTAAGAAGTGGTGATATCATTTTATTAGGAGAAGATTAGTGTCTAGAGATTTGATTGTAGGATTGGATATTGGAACTTCAAAGATTTGTACTGTGGTGGCTGAGGTGAACTTGAACAATCAGTTGGAAATAATTGGAATAGGCACTAGTCTATCAAGAGGTGTGAGGAAAGGGGTTCTTATAAATATTGAAGCAGCACTTGATTCAATTTCTAATGCTATTGAGGCTGCTGAACTTATTTCTGGATGTGATATTGCCACGTTATCTGTTTCTATGTCAGGTAGTAGCATTGAGGGCACTAATTCTCGAGGGGTTGTTGCAATAAATTCAAAGACAAGAGAGATTGATAATGAGGATGTTGATCGGGTGATTGAAGCTGCTAAGGCAATTGTAATTCCAATGGATAGAGAAATTTTGCATGTAATTCCTCAGGAATTTATTGTTGATGGAATTCCTCATATAAAGAATCCAATAGATATGATGGGAATTCGTCTTGAAGGTGAGGTGCATATCATTACAGGGTCTAGTTCTTCAAGTCAAAATTTGGTTAGGTGTGTAAATCGTGCTGGGTTTTCTGTTGATGAAGTTGTGCTTGGAAGTTTGGCATCATCTTATTCTACCTTATCTAAGGAGGAGAGGGAAATGGGAGTTTTGTTTGTTGACATGGGTAAGGGTACAACTGACGTAATTCTTTATATTGATGGTTCTCCTTATTATACGGGAGTAATTCCTATTGGTGCTAATAGAGTTACTCTTGATATTGCTCAAGTGTGGAAAGTGCCTGAGGATGTTGCTGAGAATATTAAAATAACAGCTGGTGTTGCACATATTGCTGCTCTTGAGAGCCAGATAGAGAGTGTTATTATTCCTAATCTTGGGACCAGACCTCCTCAAGAGAAAAGTCGAAAAGAATTAGCTGTAATAATTCATTCAAGATTGAGTGAGATCTTTGAGATGATAAAAGCTGAAATAATGAAACGAGGGCTTTACAATAAGATTAATGGAGGAATTGTTTTAACTGGTGGAGGAGCTTTGTTTCCCGGTATTTCTAATTTGACAGAAGAGATATTTAAATATCCATCAAGAATAGGATTTCCAATGAATATTAATGGAGTTGGAGAGGAGTACATTGATCCTAAATTTTCCTCAGCTCTTGGTCTTGTTCTTTATAAGCACGAACAGCAAAAATTCAATAAATTAAAGAAAGGAAATAATAAGTCTAAGAGACAAAGTAAAATATCTTCAAAATTGAAAGGTTGGTTTTTGAAGGAGTGGTTTTGACCAGTCATGGAGGAAGTTTAATGAAAGATTATAATATTATTGATAGTCATTCAAATAGGTTTGATGCTGCTACAAATCCTACGGTTCTTAAGGTAATTGGTGCAGGTGGTGGTGGTAGCAATGCTGTCAATCGTATGATTGAATATGGAGTAAGAGACGTTGAATTTATTGTAGCAAATACTGATCTCCAGGCTCTTCAAACTTCTATTGCTCCAATAAAGATTGCTCTTGGATCCAAAGTTACTTCGGGTCTTGGCGCTGGTGGGAGGCCTGAAATTGGACAAGCTGCAGCAGAAGAAGATATTGATGTTATAAAGAATCATCTAGCAGGCGCTGATATGGTATTTATTACTGCTGGAATGGGTGGAGGAACTGGAACAGGAGCTGCGCCTGTTATTGCTCAAGTTGCAAAAGAACTTGGAATTTTAACTGTTGGAGTTGTTACTAAACCATTTAAATTTGAAGGTCCTAAAAAGATGCGACTCGCTGAACAGGGAATAAATAATTTGAGAAAATCTGTTGATACTTTAATAATTATTCCAAATCAAAAACTTTTAACTGTTGTTGATAAGCGAACTACAATTAAAGATGCCTTCAAGAGAGCCGATGATGTTTTAAGAATGGGTGTTCAGGGGATTGCAGGGCTTATTATTGAGCATGGCGAAGTCAATATTGATTTTGCTGATGTTAAGAGCATTATGCAAGGACAAGGTGATGCTTTGATGGGTATTGGTTATGGTAAGGGTGAAAATAGAGCGGTTGATGCAGCTACTTCTGCTATTAGTAATCCTTTGCTTGAAGAGGTTAGAATAGAAGGTTCTAAGGGGCTTCTTGTTAATATAACCGGAGGGGAAGATTTTTCATTGCTTGAGCTTGAAGAGATTATGGGAATAATTACGGCTAGTGTTGATGATGAAGCTACCGTAATATATGGGCATGCGATTAATTCAAATCTTGATGATGAGATTTATGTTACGGTTGTTGCTACTGGTTTTGCTTCTAAAAAACAGAAGGATTTATCTGGTGCAGTTGAGAATAATACTTTAAGTTCAAAAGAATTTGATAGTTTAATGTCAGGCAGTCAAGATGCATCAGATAGTGTTTATGGTGCGAATGATAATTTTATAGCAAAGTCAAAAAATGTTAATTATTTTGAGGATGACATTGATATTCCTACATTTCTTAGAAATTTGAATAAAAAAAATAGCGACAATTGAATGAAAAAATGGGTATTAATATTTTTATTTTTAGTTATTTCTTGTGGAGATGAATCTAAAGAAAAAACAAATCTTGGACTTAGGATAAGAGAAATAGAGGTAGCTGGTGGTTCTTCATTAGAGAAAATTGAAGTTTATGAGGAATTTATTGATAAGGAAGAGCAAAATATTTTAAAAATAGTTAATTCTATTGATAAAAAAGCTAGATTTTTTAGTTTAATTGGACTTGAATTTATTAAGCTTGGTCAGTATGGAGCTGCTATTGAGTATTTTAATAAAAATTTAGAGCAAGGTCCAGACAATTATTTGTCTCATTTTTATATAGGAATTTCTTCTTACAATTTAGCTAAAGGTATGCAAACTAGGGACAAAATTGAAGAATATTTTATTCTTGCTGAAAATTCTTTTTTAAAGGCAATTGCTGTTAAAGATGATTTTAATGAAGCTATTTTTGCTCTCTCTAATATGTATGTTTATGACCTTGATAAGCAATTAGAAGCTAAAGGATATTTAAGTAGGCTTGAGTCTATGGGAGAAAATTGTTTTGAATTTTTTATGTTGCGGGGGGCAAACTATTATTCTCTTGGGGATTTTGATAATGCTTTGTTATTTTATAAGAAGGCAAAGAGTAAAGCTTTAACTCAAGAGCAAATAGAGGGAATTAATAGAATAATGAATAATTTTAAGTAGCTTTATATGTTTAAATTGCTTTATATTGATAATTTAAAATTTTTAAGGAGTAAAGATAAATTTAGGATTTTTAATAATTTTGATTTAAATGATCTTTGTAATTTAAGTTTAAGAGATATTTCTAATTCTTTGTCTAAAGATTTTAGAACAACTTATAAACTTCCAGATTTAAAATTAGTAGAGTTGCAAAAAAAAATTATTGATAGATCAGGTGCAAAAGCTGTGACTCTTGGCTCTAAGGATTATCCTTTGAAGCTTAAGAGGATCTATGACCCTCCATTTGCTATTTATTATAAGGGTAATCTTCCAGATTTTAATTCTTTATCTTGGGCTGTTGTTGGTTCAAGGCAAATCAATAGAGCTTTGGCTGATAAAATTAAAGAATTATCATCTCATCTTGCTAAGAATCATGTGGAGATAATATCTGGATTTGCAATAGGAGCTGATATTGCAGCGCATCTTGGTGCAATGAATGAGAAAAAAAGAACTTATGCAGTTATTGCAACAGATATTGATAATATTTATCCAAAGCAAAATAGGAAATATGTTTCTCATCTTTTAGAAAATGGTGGAGGAATTATTACTGAAACCTTACCTTATGAGAAGATACAAAATTATTTTTTTGCAAAGAGGAATAGAATAATAGCTGGTCTTTCAGATGCTGTTTTTGTAACTTGTGCTCCAAGGAAATCTGGGGCTTTAATTACTGCTGATCTTGGGCTTGATTTGGGTCTTGATATTTATGTTTATAATGTTGATTATTCTGGTGATGGTTCCAAGAGTTTATATGCTTCTGGAGCACAAGAAATAAAATCAGTGCCAGAACTTTATAATATACTAAATGTTCAGTATAATGAGCCTGAAATTAATGATTACTCGGCAGATTGTTGTGTAGGCAAAGATATATCGAGTATCCTTATTAATGAGTTACTGAATGAAATATCGAAAAAGGGGGGAGCATGAGTTTTAAGGGAACTACGGTTATTGCAATAAGAAGGGGAGGAAAGACTGTAGTAGCAGCAGATGGGCAAGTAACTTTTGGACATACTGTTTTAAAATCTAATGCTATAAAAATCAGAAAGTTGGTTAATGGAAGAATTTTAGCAGGATTTGCAGGTTCAACTTCTGATGCTATTACTCTTTTTGAGAAATTTGAGGAGAAGGTTAAAGCCAGAGAAGATGGAATTATTGATATTAAAAGAGCCTCAGTGGAGCTTGCAAAAGATTGGAGAGCTGACAGAATACTTCATAAGCTTGAGGCAATGATGCTTGTTGCTGATTCTGATAATATTTTATTAATTTCAGGTACTGGAGATATTATTGAACCTGAAGAAGATGTAATTTCAATTGGTAGTGGAGGAAATTATGCATATTCAGCTGCTCTTGCTTATATGGAAAACAAAAAACTAAGTGCTTCTGATATTGCTTTTAAATCTTTAAAGGTGGCAGCAAGAGTTTGTATATATACAAACTCAAATATTGTGCTTGAGGAGATTGGTTGATGTCTAAGGTTGAAAATCAAAATTTGGTTCCTAAAGAAATTGTTGCAGAACTAGATAAATATATCATAGGACAAGTTGAGGCTAAAAAATTGGTTTCAATTGCTCTTGTTAATAGATATGTAAGATCTAAACTTGCCAAGGAAATAAGAGATGATGTAATGCCTAAAAACATTATTATGGTTGGTTCAACTGGAGTTGGTAAAACTGAGATTGCAAGAAGACTTTCAAAATTTATTAAGGCTCCTTTTATTAAAGTTGAAGCTACAAAATATACTGAGGTAGGTTATGTGGGTCGTGATGTTGAATCTATGATTCGTGATTTAATGAGTATTGCGGTGAGTATGGTTCGAGAGGAAATGTATGATTCTGTTCGCAAAGAGGCTAGCAAACGTGCTGAGGAGAAAATAATTGACAAGCTTTTGAAAGCTTCTAATAGTTCTAATAATGATAATTCAAGTGAGGTAGAAAAGAAGGTTTGTGAGAAATTAAGGGATAAATTTAGGAAACAATTAAGAAGTGGTGCTATTGATGATAACCTTATTGATATTTATGTTTCAGGTAAAATGCCCGTTTCTACTATAGAGATATTTTCTGGTAGTAATTTTGAAGATATTGATATGAGCATTGGAGGATTGATTAATAATATATTTGATAGAAAGAAGAGAAAGGAATTAAAAATAAAAAAAGCCAGAGAAATAATAATATCTGAGGAGCTTGAAAAATTGGTTGATCATGAAAATATTGTAGAGATTGCTAAATCAAGAGTTGAGAATATGGGAATTGTTTTTATTGATGAGATCGATAAGATAGTTACTAAGAATAGGACCGGTAATGATGTGTCTAGAGAAGGGGTTCAAAGAGATATTTTGCCGATTGTTGAGGGCTCTAAGGTTAATACAAAGTATGGAATAGTGGATACTTCTCATATTTTGTTCATTGCTGCAGGTGCTTTTAATTTGTCAAAACCGTCTGATTTAATACCAGAGCTTCAGGGTAGATTTCCAATTAAGGTTGAGCTTAAAAGCTTAAGTGTGGATGATTTTAAAAATATTTTGAAGCACACTAAAAATTCTTTGATAAAGCAATATATTGCAATGTTTAAGGTTTATAACTTAACTTTAACATTTAGTGAAGAGGCAATTGATAGAATTGCTGAGCTTGCTTTTAGTATGAATTTTGAAGGAGAAAATCTTGGAGCAAGAAGGTTGCATGGGATCATGGAAAAGATTCTTGCCGATCTTTTTTTTGAAGCTCCTGGTAGTAAGTTAAAGAAAATTGAAATAAACTTGGACTATGTTAATGAAAAAATAAAAATTAGCGAACAAAAAGATTTAAATTATTATATAATATAGTAAAAAATAATTTGTGGTATAGAGGGTATTAGCTTGGATGGTTTTGAAAAATCAGTTGATTTGGTGCATAGATATTTGGATGTTCTTAGTTTAAGACAAAGTGTAATAGCTGATAATATTGCAAATGTAGAGACTCCGAATTTCAAGAGAAGTAAGGTCTCTTTTGAGGCCGAGCTTGAACGAGCAATTTTAAATGAAAAAGCAATCAATTTATCTTTGGTGAAGAGCAATGATAAGCATTTGGATGGATTTAAAGAGCTAAATTATTTAGATGTTAAACCCCGCAGGATGCTTGATTATCTCTCTACACTTAGTAGTAATGGGAATAATATTGATATTGACTCTGAGATGAAAAGTCTTTTTCAGAATCAAATGATTTATGGCTTGTTTACAAATATTCAAGCTCATCATTTTAAAAGTGTAAATATTGTAATAAAATAAGTTATAACCTCAAGGAATATATATGGGATTATTTTCAAGTATTAATATTGCTTCAACAGGTTTGACTGCTCAAAGGTTAAGACTAGATGTTATTGCAAATAATATTGCAAATGTAGAGACTACTAGAACTTCTGATGGGGGGGCTTATAGAAGGCAGAGAATAATTTTTGCTCCAAGGGTTGTAAGCCCATATTGGAAGGGTCCTTTTGTTCCTGATTATCTTGATAATGGAGTTGGTCAAGGTGTAAGAGTTGCTGGTATTGAGAAAGACAAATCTCCTTTAAAGTTAAAGTATGATCCAACACATCCTGATGCAATAAAGTCTGGTGAGCGGGAGGGTTATGTAGAATTGCCTAATGTGAGTGCAATTGAAGAAATGGTGGATATGATCTCTGCTTCTCGTGCTTATGAAGCAAATTCTACTGTAATTAATAGTAGCAAAGCAATGTTTAGGAGTGCATTGTCAATACTACAGAATTAAAGGAGACTTATGGACAATGGAAATAGATTCTTTTTTTACGGATAATAATGTTTATTTGGTTAGTAAAAATCCTTTGCATTTTGATAGGAGTTCTTCTAATTTTGATGTTAAGCATAGAGGAAATACGGAAACTTTCAAGGATTTGTTTTTTAATTTGGTATCTGATGTAAATAATAGTCAATTGAATGTATCTAAAATGTCACAGCAAGCTATTTTACATCCTAATAATGTTGATGCTCATGATATTGTAATAGCAATGGCTAAGGCTAATATGAATTTAAGTATTACAAAAGCTATTGTTGAGAGAAGCATTAAGGCTTATCAAGATATAATTAATATTCGTTAAGGAGCTATTTAGTTTGAACAATTTTATTACTAAGTTTTTTGCATCGGTAGGTAAGGGTTTTAAAAAAGCCAGTATGGTTCAAAAAATGGCTTTTGGTCTTATTGTTTTATTTGTAATTTTAGCACTTATTTTTTTAGTAGGATTTTCGACTAAAAAACAAGGGATCGCTCTTTTTGGTGTTGGCATTAAGGATCAGTACTTGCTAGATAGAATAGTTCAAAGATTAGATAAAGAAAATGTTGAATATACTGTCACTGCTGATGGGAAGATTTACTTAAGTAATGGAAATATGTCAAAAAGAATGAGAGCAATTCTTGTAAGAGAAGAGCTTGTTCCTGTGCATATGGATCCTTGGTATCTTTTTGATATTGATAGGTGGACTATTACGGATTTTGAGAGAAATATTAATCTTAGACGATCAATTACAAGAGCGGTTGAGCAACATATTGTTGCTCTTGATGATGTTGATGCTGTTAGCATTAACCTGGTTATGCCTGAGAAAACGCTTTTTAAAGAATCACAAGAAGCAGTTAAAGCTTCTGTTAGGATTACTCCAAAGCCTGGTTCTGACATTGTTACTAATCGTAAAAAGGTGGAAGGGCTTGTTAAGCTGATTCAGTATGCTATTGAAGGTCTTGAATCAGATAATATTGCTATTGTTGATAATAAAGGAACTATACTAAATGATTTTTCTAATTTAGGTGGCATTGATAGGATTGATTTAGCTGAAAAGGAAAGAAAGCTTAAATTAAAGTATGAATCTATGCTTAGAGATGAAATTGATTCTGCTTTAAGTAAAGTTTTATCTGGTGATAGATTCATGATTGCAAGGGTTAACGTAACACTTGATACTTCTCGTCAGACTACGGAATCTAAGGAATATGCTCCTATTGAGATTGAGCCTCAAGATCCAAGAGTTTCTTATAATACAAGAAAAGTTAGTGATTCTACATTAATTTCTTCTCAGGTTCATAAAAGGGAGTATGAAGGACAAGGGTTTAGTCCATGGGGACCCCCTGGTCAAGAGGGTAATACTCCACCTGAGTATCGGGATTTAAGTGACATTATTGGGAAATCG